>DATDCP010000059.1:0-18119 GCA_036524255.1 Chitinophagaceae bacterium | reverse complement strand
GCGGTTAGCTGCCAGTGGAATTTCCCTACAGTAAAAGGAAAGGCCGATGCCAATACTAAAAATTATTATTTCAATATTATCGATACTCCGGGACACGTTGACTTTACAGTTGAAGTAGAACGTTCAATGAGGGTATTGGATGGATTGATCGCATTGTTTTCTGCTGTTGATGGTGTGGAGCCACAGTCTGAAACTGTATGGCGCCAGGCAAATCGTTATAATGTACCGCGTATTGGTTTTGTAAATAAAATGGATCGTGCAGGTGCTGATTTTTTGAATGTGGTAAAGCAGGTTCGTGAGATGCTTGGTTCTAAAGCTGTGCCTTTGCAACTTCCTATCGGCGCTGAAGATGATTTTAAAGGTGTGGTTGATCTTGTAAAAATGAAAGGCATTGTATGGCATATGGAAACAGAAGGAATGACTTTTGATGAAATTGAAGTGCCTGCTGACATGATGGAAGAAGCAAAAGAGTGGAGAGCACAGCTTGTAGAAGCAGTTGCTGAATACGATGATAAATTATTAGAAAAGTTTTTTGATAACCCTGATTCGATCAGTGAGGATGAAATACATGAAGCTATTCGCAAAGCAACAATTGATTTGAGCATAGTACCTATGATGTGCGGTTCTTCATTTAAAAATAAAGGAGTGCAAACTGCGCTTGACGCAGTTTGTAGATATTTGCCTGGCCCGTTAGACATTGAACCTGTTAGTGGAGTGAATCCTGATACTGGCGAAACAGAAACCCGCAAGCCGGATATAAAAGAACCATTTGCTGCTCTGGCATTTAAAATCATGACTGATCCATTTGTTGGTCGTTTAGCTTTCTTTCGTGTCTATTCTGGTCATTTAGATGCAGGCTCTTACGTTCTTAATGTTAGAAGTGGTAAAAAGGAACGTATCAGCCGTATCATGAAAATGTTTGCCAACAAACAAAATCCTATTGATTTTATTGAAGCCGGTGATATTGGTGCCGCGGTTGGATTCAAAGAGATAAAGACAGGAGATACGCTATGTCATGAAGATCATCCGATCACTTTAGAAAACATGTTTATACCAGAGCCTGTTATTTCTGTAGCAATTGAACCCAAAACACAGGCGGACGTAGATAAAATGGGATTAGCAATTTCAAAGTTGATAGAAGAAGATCCAACACTCCGTGTAAAGACAGACGAAGAAACTGGTCAAACTATCCTGAGCGGTATGGGCGAACTTCACCTTGAGATCATTGTTGATCGTATGCGCAGAGAATTTAAAGTAGAAGTAAACCAGGGTGCGCCGCAGGTTGCTTACAAAGAAGCATTCCAGGCCACAGTCGAACATCGTGAGACATTGAAAAAACAGACCGGTGGTCGTGGTAAGTTCGCTGATATAGTATTTGAATTAGGACCTATTGATGCAGAATGGAAAACTGAGAATCCTGATAAGTATTACCAGTTTGTAAACGATTTGTTTGGTGGTTCAATTCCTCGTGAATTTGTTCCTGCAATTCAAAAAGGTTTTGAGCAGGCAATGACTACAGGTGTACTGGCAAGCTATCCTGTTGATAATATGAAGATCCGTGTATTCGACGGAAGCTTCCATGCTGTTGACTCAGATTCTATGTCATTTGAACTTTGTGCTAAAGCAGGTTTCCGTGAAGCAGCAAGAAAAGCAAAACCTGTTTTGCTTGAGCCGATAATGAAGATAGAAGTAGTAACTCCTGATCAATACATGGGTGATGTTACAGGTGATTTGAATAGAAGAAGGGGAATGTTAGAAGGAATGGATAACCGTGCAGGAGCACAGGTTATTAAAGCTAAAGTTCCATTAAGTGAAATGTTTGGTTATGTTACACAACTTCGTTCATTAAGTTCTGGTCGTGCATCATCAACAATGGAATTCAGTCATTACTCACCTGCACCATCTGGTATTGCCGAAGAAGTAATAGCAAAAGTGAAAGGTAAAGTGAATGCATAATTCATTTTAAAAATAAATTATAATTAAACCCGACAGTAATGTCGGGTTTTTAGTTTAGTTCGTAAATATACTTGCATAAGATTTTGTTGATGCAGATCATAAGCATAAATCTTTTTTACAAATCAATTAAACCTTTAACGATTTATATGTGTCTTATAAAGTTCCCCGATCAAAGACCCCTAAGTGTCTTTTTATTTTGGCACTAATCTTGATTTATGCGTACTACTAAAAAACAAAATATGAGAACTAGATTGATCATTTCAGCATTAATTCTAACCCTTGTTTCGCTAACCGTACTTAATTCATGTAAAAAAAATAGCACTAATGATGGCAACGCCAGACTCCAGGTTTATTTAACTGATGATCCGGGCGATTACGAAGCTGTATACATTGATGTAAAAGATGTACAGATCAATGTGACAGGTGATAGTTCAAACGGATGGCAAAGTTTACAAGGTGTAAATGCGGCCGTTTATGATGTATTAAAACTGGTAAATGATGATGATACATTGTTAACCGATTCAAATATTCCATCAGGAAGACTTCATCAATTAAGACTGGTCCTCGGCACTGAAAACTATGTAAAGGTAGAGGGGACTTCACAGCTAATTAAACTTGAAACTCCCAGTGCTCAACAAAGCGGTTTAAAATTAAATATACAACAGGATGTTTTAGATGGAATTCTTTATACCATTACACTCGATTTTGATGTGGCAAAATCTATCGTGAAGACAGGAAATGGTAAATATATTCTTAAACCAACGATCAGAACTATTCTGAATGCCGCTGGTGGAAGTATTAAAGGTGTGGTGATGCCTAAGGATTTTCAATCTGCAGTTTACGCGGTACAGGGTGTTGACACAGTTGCCAGCACATTTACTGATCCAGATGGTGGTTACCTGCTCCGTGGATTAGCAGCAGGTACTTACGGTGTATTTTATAAACCATCTGATGTTACTTATAAAGATTCTCTCAGAACAAACATCAATGTTTTGGTGAATACGATAACAAAAATTGATACTACTTTCCTTCATCAATAAATTGATCTATGAAAATCTGAAGAGCCATTCCGTAATTGGAATGGCTTTTAGTTTCAATTAATAGCTTTTCTGATCCGTATTAATTTCTCAAGGAGCGGAGCAAGCAATTCAAGTTTTAGCATATTAGCTCCATCGCTTTTTGCCACTGCCGGGTTTGGATGTGTTTCAATAAATAATCCATCGGCGCCGGTGGCAATAGCTGCTTTTGCAATTGTTTCTATCATTTGAGGATTGCCACCAGTAACACCTGCAGATTGATTCGGTTGTTGAAGACTATGAGTGCAATCCATCACAACCGGAACGCCGTGTGATCTCATAATAGGGATGCTTCTGTAATCAACAACAAGATCCTGGTATCCAAATGTAGTGCCTCTTTCAGTCAAAATGATCTTATCGTTTCCAGCTTTTCTAATTTTATCAACTGCAAACTTCATCGCTTCTCCACTTACAAATTGACCCTTTTTTACATTAACAATTTGACCAGTCTTTGCTGCTGTTTCCAGCAAATCTGTTTGACGACAAAGGAATGCGGGAATTTGTAAAACGTCTACATGCTGTGCTGCCAACACTGCTTCTTCTTTTGCATGGATATCTGTTGTTGCAGGTAATGAGAATTTTTTCTTTACATGATTGATCATTCCCAATGCAAGATCATCTCCAAGACCGGTAAATGAAGAACCGCTGGTACGATTGGCTTTTCTATAAGATGCTTTGAAGATATAAGGAATGCCCAAATTTTTACAGATCGAATAAACTTTATCAGCTATTTCCATGATCAGTTCTTCACTTTCTACAACACATGGTCCGGCGATCAGAAAGAAATTCTTTTCATCATAAGATTGATTCGTGAACAGGTCTTTCAAAAATTTTTCCATAGCGGTAAAGGTAGGAGTGGAATTTGGTATTTGTTTATTTGGAATTTGGATGTGGGAATTAGACATTTGTTTTTTAATAGCTGGTTTATGGTAAAAGAAAAGATCCTTGTCATTGGTGCCTCTGGACAAATAGGAGTGGAGCTAACATTAGCACTCAGAAAGATCTATGGCAATAGCAATGTAGTTGCTTCCGATCTGCGTGAACAGAATCCTTTGCTGGAAGGAACTGGTCCCTATGTTTCATTGGATGTTATGAATAAAGAAATGCTGCATGTACAGGTCATCCGTCAAAACTTTACACAGATCTATTTACTTGCGGCTATTCTTTCTGCAACAGGTGAAAAAAGCCCAAATCTCGCCTGGCATTTGAATATGCAGGGCCTATTGAATGTTCTTGATATTGCAAGAGAAGAAAAGCTTCATAAGGTTTACTGGCCATCTTCAATTGCAGTATTTGGCCCTACAAGTCCGAAGAAAAATTGTCCGCAGCAAACGATCATTGAGCCAACTACGGTGTATGGTATCAGTAAATATGCAGGCGAATTTTGGTGCAATTATTTTTATCAGCGCTTTGGAGTTGATGTTCGTAGTTTACGATACCCAGGGTTGATATCTTATAAATCTCCTCCCGGTGGTGGCACTACTGATTATGCTATCGAGATCTTTCATGAAGCATTGGAAGAAAAAAAATATGAATGTTTTTTAGATGAGAATACTTATTTGCCAATGATGTATATGCCTGATGCAATTCGGGCAACCATAGAATTAATGGAAGCTCCCGCAGACAACATTTCAATAAGAACTTCTTACAATATTTCAGGTATGAGTTTTTCGCCGAAAGAAATAGGAGCTGAAGTAAAAAAACATGTTCCTGATTTTAAAATATCTTATAAGCCCGATTACCGCCAGGCAATTGCCAATAGCTGGCCACAAAGCATCGATGATTCTGTGGCAAGAAAGGATTGGGGCTGGAAAGAAGAGTACGATCTTTCAGCTATGACATCAGATATGTTCGCCAATCTTTAGAAAGGAGCTTTTTTCTTTAATGAGTTGTAAACAGACTGTACAAAAAATATTTTATCAAAACCAGTCTTAAACTCTTTAGTTGGATCTGAACTTATGATCTGATCAACGGTTTTACCGGCTTTGATACCTTCAGCGATCCTGTTCCTTATAGTTTGCAACTGATTTTTATAATCCAGCAGATCTTTTTTGCTGGCGATCTGTCCATGACCAGGAATGATCTTTGTCTCATCATTGATCATTTTCAACATCTGCTCGGCTCCGCTTATCATGCCATCGATCGTTCCACCTCCATCACCATCAATAAAAGGTAGGCCGTACCTGACAAACGCATCGCCAGTATGTAGCACATTTGATTCTTTGAAATAAATAGCTGCATCACCATCGGTGTGTGCATTTTTAATATGGATCACATGGACTGTTTCCCCATTCATATTAAAATTAAGTGATTCAGCAAAAGTTATTTTTGGTAGCCCTTCATAACTCATCGCCTTTTGTTCCTGCTTAAATGCAGTAAAAAGGTGATCTGCACTCAGTCTTTTCCGAGCATTTTCTTGGGCAACAATGATTGAACCTTCGCTACCGAATTCTTTATTTCCACCAGAGTGATCCCCATGAAAATGTGTGTTAACGACAAACTTGATCGGTTTGTCGCTAATTGCTGCTATTGCTTTTTTTATTTTTTCCGCTAAAGGTGCAAATTGATCATCCACGAGTATCACGCCGTCATCCCCGATCAATACACCAATATTTCCACCTGAGCCTTCAAGCATATAAACTGAACCAGCTACTTTAGTGGTCTTTATGGTTACTGAATCGAAATTTTGGGCAGTAACAGATAAGCAAGAAGCAAAAAGTAGAATTACGATAATGAAGTTTCTCATAACAGTTTTTTTAGAGATGGTATTAAAGCTAAGGTTTTTTAGTAATTTGTATCAGCAAAATGAGACAGAAGGTATCAACTATATTAATTCTTGTAGTCTTTTTTAGCCTGCAGTACGGAAAGATCACTAATTATATTTATTGTAAATGGCAGGCCGAAATAGTGCAAAACCAACCTGGTTGCGGTTGCGAAGACCACCTTACTTCTATGTTTGATCATCATGATGATGACTCTGCTGATAATTCATTATCAAAAAATACAGTGACAGAAAAGTTGAATGAGTTTACACCAAAAATAATATTTGAAGTTTCGCAGATCATTCTTTCATCTTCCGATGGCTTTACAGAATACAATTCTGATCTGAGTAAAAGCTTTGCAGGCACTCCTTTTCATCCGCCTATTGTTTAAGCAAAAATTTTCAGTCCACAGTCAACGGTTAATCGTCGACAGCAAAACTTTCTGATATAGAAAGTAACTATGTGTATCTGTTTGTATCTGTGAATCGTCGTCTGTGGTCTGTTGACCTCCATTACATTATTTCATTTTAAAACTTTCAATCATGAAAACATATTTCATTATAATAATTATTTCATTATTTACAATTTCATCCTGTTCAGTTACAAAAAATTCTTCATCGCCGGTTTTACTAAATCAAATAAGTAAAGATTCCCGCGGCAATGACATGCTTTTAGGTAAATGCACAAGAACTGCATTATTGCAAGCGCCATTTGCTGATTGGTTCAAGCCAAACTATGATTCTTATGCGGTAGATTCTTTTACATGCAATTTTATAAGGCCGCTACTTGCAGGTAAATCCATAACCATTTTTTTGGGAACATGGTGCGGCGATAGCAAGAGAGAGGTCCCACGAATATTGAAAATGCTTGATTGTTGTGACTTTCCTATGAATGAACTTAAACTTGTGATGGTTGGTAACAATGACAGTCTTTATAAAACGAGCCCGCAACATGAAGAAGCCGGTAAAAATATAGTCAGGGTGCCAACAGTAATTGTCGAACAAAAAGGTGTTGAGATCGGTCGTATTATTGAGTTTCCGATAACCAGTCTTGAAAAGGATCTGCTTGCAATACTTCGGAAAGAGAAGTACCAGCCCAATTATCATCAATTAAAGAGTGATACCAGGTAAAGATTTGCTATTCTGTAAAGTATTTAACAGGCCTGCCAACTTTTTGGCAGGCTTTTTTGTCTTTTACCGATATTGCATGTTGAAAAATATTTAAATGAAAGCACTTGTTTTGATTAGTAGTTTGGCTCTTAGTTTTTTATCGGCTATCGGGCAAAAAGAATTAGCAGCTAATTATCGGGCTTATGTTGTTAGGCCGGATAGTAATACAGTGGTTTTTAATATGCAAGTGAGTAAAGATAAGACCGGAACCTTTTTTTATATAATCAATGCCGATGAAAAAATAAAAGCCGGTCCTGTTTCGGTCACTAATGATTCAGTGAATTTTGCGATGCCTGTTTTTGAATCATCTTTTAAAACAAAAAGAAATGCTGACGGGAGTTTTCAGGGTATCTGGAACAAAGGGACAGCAGGTGAGTTTCAGAACTGGCCGTTTTATGCATATCCTAACCAGCTTTACCGCTTCGCAAAGAGCCAGGGAAAAGCTGTATATAATATCAGTGGCAAATGGGATGTTACGATCACAAGGACAAATGGCACGCCAAGAAAAGCCTTAGCAGAGTTTGAACAAGTAGGTGATAAACTTACCGGTAGTTTTATAACTCCATCTGGTGACTATCGTTTTTTAGAAGGGATCGTTACCGGCGATTCATTGAAGCTATCAACTTTTGATGGTTCACATGCTTATACTTTTTATGCAAAGATCGCAAACGCTCAAAAGATCACCGGTGGCGTTTATTTAGCTGGCTATAGTGGTAAAGAAACATGGTCTGCTGTGAAAGATAAAAATGTAAAAGAACCAGTGCAGGAACTGCCAACCAAATTAAAGCCAGGCGAAAGCAAATTGAATTTTACTTTTAATGATCTTGAAGGGAAACCCGTTTCAATAAATGATGAAAGATTCAAAAACAAAGTTGTGATCGTGCAATTGATGGGCAGTTGGTGTCCTAACTGCATGGATGAAACAAAATTCCTGAGTGAGTTTTATAATAAATACCGTAGCAGGGGAGTGGAGATAGTTTCACTTGCTTATGAATACTCAACAGATATTGAGCGTTCAAGAAAAAGTTTAGGCAAGTTTCAAAAACTATTTAATGTACAATATCCCATGCTGATAACCGGTGTTACCTCAAGTGATGAACAAAAAACTGAAAAGACCTTGCCCCAGCTTACTCCTATACGTTCATTCCCTACAAGTATTTTTCTTGACCGGAAAGGAAACGTAAGAGAGATCCATGGTGTTTTTTATGGACCGGGTACCAAACAATATTTTGAAGAGTATAAAAAAATATTTACAGGTATTGTAGAGGGGCTATTGAAAGAAAATTAAAACGATCTTGGCTTTTCTAAAAGTTTGAGATCGGTTTTTATAATGTCTTTTGCCAGCCAATTATTACCCAGCATAACTCCTGCTATCTTTTTAGTGTTCTCAATATTTTCAAGCGGGTTAGCATCTAATAAAACCATGTCTGACACATAACCGGTTTTGATCATCCCTGAGTTAGTAAGATTGAAATACTTTGCAACATTCACAGTGCCACTTTGCAATGCCTGGAAAGGAGTAAGACCTGCATCAACCATATATTTTAATTCATGATGAACTGAAAAACCGGGTACATTAAAAACCTGCGGGCCATCACTTCCCAGCAATAATCCTACTCCGCTGCGTTGGCATTCATAAATAAGCTTCCTTCTTATTTCAACAAATTTTTTTATGTCTTCAGGCTTATAGTTAGGATTTGCCATAATATTTTTCTTACTGGTGATCCAGTTATTCAACGTTTCTTCTTTCATGTAGATCATTTCCGGTTCACGGGCAAAGGCGTCAGCATCTTTGTCAGGACTAAACCAACGTTCGGCCAGTGCTTGCGTCGGCACTACCCAGATATTTTTTTCTTTCAACCCTTTCATCAATGCAGGAATTCTTTTTTCATCTGCATTTTTTGCAATATACATGGCGAATGGACCTGTCTGTTGTTCCTTTATTGTATCCATGCCGGGCACAAGACTTTCTATAAAACCATCAAGATGATCAATAGAAGCATAGCCAGCTTCAATAGCCCTCCATACACCTACGTCAAAAGACACATGCCCTGCAAAAGGAATGTTTACTTCCTTTGCAGTTTTTGCAACTGCAGCAAAATTTTCTTTAGTAAGACCGGGATGGAGTTTCAAAAAATCATATCCTGCTTGTTTTTGATTTCTCACCATTTCTGCTCCGGCTTCAGGAGTTTTTACGCTGTTTCCATTGAATGATGGTCCCGAAGTATAAAAATGCGGACCAGCGATCTCTCCGCTTTGAATTTTACTACGAAGCTCTAGATGACGTGGATGTCCCAGCATACCACGAATAGTAGTGACGCCATTGCACAAAAAAAGCGTTAACACTTCTTTCATTGGTTCAATGTCATCAACAGGCGGCACATGTGCATGCATTTCAGCAAGACCGGGCATTAAATATTTTCCATTAGCATCAATTACACGGGCATTTTTATCATACTTCACTTTGCCAGATTCACCAATTGCTTTTATGATACCATTTTGTACAACAACATCCTGGTTTTTTATAACCTTCTCTTCATTCATCGGGATCACATTCACTTTCGTGAAAACAGTTTCCTGGTTAGGTAATTGTGCAGTACATGAAAGTAGTGCAAACAACAGCGACAGAATGAAAAACGATTTCATAAAAGATGTTTTTTGATTACAATTCTCTTACCCAGATATTCCTAAAACTGGTGAGATGAGAATGATCCTGTAACTTGATTGATTCTTTTGCCGCATGCTTTTCATAAGTGGGTGAGCCGATATAAACAGTATTGCCCCACAGTGTTGTATTATTTTGTACCAACACACCATTCTGCGTTACGGTTATTCGGGCAGGAGAGATAACCGAACCATTATCACTGAAACGCGGTGCAGTAAACACAATATCATAAGTCTGCCATTCGCCGGGAGCTTTACATACATTTGCCAACGGCGGAGTTTGTTTGTATAAACTTCCAGCCTGGCCATTTACATATGTTTTATTAATGTTGTTGTAGTTGTCGAGCACCTGTAATTCGTAACGGCCCATCAGGAAGATACCACTGTTACCACGGTCCTGTCCATCTCCTTTTACATTTTTATCTATGCGCCATTCGATATGCAATTGGCAGTCGCCAAATTTTTGTTTTGTCTGTATGTCGCCTGTGCCGGGTTTTACTGTTAGCGCATTATCAGCTACTGTCCACTTTGCTTCACCACCATTTGCGTGTTGCCAGCCACTGGCAGTTGTACCATTAAAAAGTATAATGGCATCAGAAGGCGCATCAGAATTGGCTTTCCCGGGAGTAACCACTTTCACTTCGGGTTTCCATATTTCGGTTGTCGGGGGGTCTTTCTGTGCAAAAAGATTGGTGTTTGCAATGATGGCTGCCCAAATAATAACAGATCGTTGTAGCTGCATAAAATGATTTTAGAATGGGAAGATAAATATTTAAATAGTTCAATCGTTTGAATTTTTCATAAGAAAGTTCCCAGAATCTTACAGCCTGTTCATCCTGATCGTTAAAAAATCCTTTAAGGTCTGCGACCAAGGCCTGCAAGGAAAATGATAATGCCAAGGCCTATGTGTAAATAATTATCAGCTTTGTTTACATGCAGGAAACCTAAAAGCTTTTGCGTTTCAGCCGAGCCCATAGTAGCCATTCCATAAATTCCAAGACCTAAATAAACTATCCCGAAGATCTTTAAGAAAATGGGTGCAGAACCCGGGGCAGCTAATGCAATAAGTATAAACAAAGCGCCACTGACGATATGAACAATATTGTGCACTTTGTCTGTATGAAAAATTGCATCATGTGATGCTCCTACAACTGGATTTGATACAAATCCTAATAAGCCAACCGCCAGGAAAGCAAGGCCTATTACAATGGCAGCAGTTTTGGTATTCATAATTATAAGTTTTGGTTTAGCGCTAATTAAGGTACAAAACTTTTGTTGTTCACGCTATTGTCAACTAATAATGATGATTTTTCAACTGGCTAATTACTCATGGCATATTTTTGGACAAATGCGGTAAAGAAATTTAAACCTTATGCAGATTTTATGGAAATACCTAAAGCCTTATAAATGGCTGGCAATTTTTTCGATGATCTTAGCCGCCATTTCACAGGCACTCAATTTTCTGGATCCGGTAATTTTTGGTAAGATATTAGACAACTATGCTTTAGCCCCTGGTGGAAGGACTGAAAAGGAATTGGTAACTGGTGTTCTGGGGCTGTTGGCACTTGCTATTGGTGTGGCCATTGCTTCAAAAGCAGCAAAGTCATTCCAGGAATATGTCCTAAGAATAGTTGTTCAAAAATTTGGCAAAAACGTTTTTGATGATGGACTTAAGCAGACACTTCGTTTATCATACCAGGAATTTGAAGATCAAAGAAGCGGCGAAACTTTATCCATTCTTCAGAAAACAAGAAGGGATACCGAGAACTTTTTGAGTTCGTTTATAAATATTGTTTTTTCCACATTGGTTGGTATAAGTTTTCTTATTTATTATGCGATCACAAAACATTGGGCATTGATCCCTGTTTTTCTTATCGGTGTTTTATTACTTGGTGGGCTCACGGGTTTATTAAGCAAAAGAATAAAAACTATTCAACGAAGAATTTTTCGCGAAAATGCTGTGATGTCAGGCAATATAACAGAATCACTAAGGAACATTGAGCTGGTAAAAAGCCTTGGATTAACTTATCCTGAGATCAGGAGGCTTAAAACCTTTACGCAAAAGATCTTCGATCTTGAAATGATCAAAGTAAAAAAAGTAAGAACGCTTACTTTTTTGCAGGGTGTAACGCTCAATTTACTTAAGCAATCAATACTTTTTATTTTATTGTGGCTTATTTTCCGCCATGTATTGACAGCAGGAGAACTTATCTCCATGCAGATCATCATGAATTATATTTTTATTCCATTACAGGATCTTGGTACAATTATCCTTGCCTACCGTGAAGCAGAAGCTTCCTTGCAAAATTTCGATCTGCTGATGAAAAAACCAGTTGAAACAAGACCAGAAGAACCTATTGAATTAGGAGCAGTAGAAAAACTGGAATTTAAAAATGTTGTTTTTAAACATAAAACTGCTGTTGAAAATTCTATTGATGGCATTTCATTTAAGGTTAAGACTGGTGACTCCATTGCTTTTGCAGGACCCAGCGGCTCGGGCAAATCAACGCTTATTAAATTGCTTGTTGGGTTATATACTCCCGTAAGTGGAAATATTTGTTTTGATGATGTTTCCGTAAAAGATATACGTTATAATAGGATCAGGCGGCAAATAGGATTAGTCACCCAGGATACACAGCTGTTTGCCGGAACTGTGCGACAAAATCTTCAATTTATAAAACCTGCAGCTACGGATGAAGAAATGATCACAGCATTAAAAAGATCCTCTTCAACTCATTTACTCAAAAACCCAAAAGGTTTGGATACTATTCTTGGAGAAGGAGGGACTAAATTATCGGGCGGTGAAAAGCAACGATTATCTATTGCCCGTGCCTTGTTGAGAAATCCGCGAATACTGATCTTCGATGAAGCTACTGCTTCGCTTGATTCATTAACTGAAGAATCAATAACTGATACAATAAATAGCATTGCTGCCGAAAAAAATCAAATAATAATCACCATTGCACACAGGTTATCTACTATCATGAATGCTGATACAATTTATGTGTTGGAAAAAGGAAAGATAATTGAAACAGGGTCACACAAAGAATTGTTAGAGCAAAAAGGCTTGTATTATGCTTTATGGCGTCAACAAGTAGGGGAGAGGATCACAAAAGTGAACAAGCCTGGTGAATTAGATAATGTGCTAAATAATGATATTCCAGAGATAGAGGGGATTTAAGCTAAACGATCATTTTATATGTTTGATGAAATTTGTTTTGAAATATTTTCCTGGATTGATGCAACGCTATGAATATGTCAAGATCCACCTCCCTGCAAAATTATTTTTTTTATAAGTGCGATTTGTCCCAAGTGATAATGAGTATGCTCAATGATGCCGTGAATGTTTCGATAATAGCTTCCGTATTTTTCATCTGAAAAGATCTCTCCGAGTTTTCTCTCTGGTAATTGTTCTATTAACCGGGCAAAATTTTCAGCATCGTTCCATGTCTTGTTCAATAATTTTTCCCAATCCTCCTGGCTTTGGATCGGCGGAAGATCAAAACTATATTTATCATGTGCAGTGAGTGGTTCGCCATGTAAAACCTTCGTGACCGCACTTATATAATAATTGATATGAAAAACGAGGGCAGCAATTGTGTTTAAGGAATAAATTTTTGTTGTGGCTTGTTGCCAGGTTACATCAGCCAGCGTTTCTTTAAGATTTACGGATGTCCAGTTCCCTCCAAAATGAACATCTCTGAAATGTTTTGCTATTTGAGTTGTCAGGTTCATATGCCGATGGGAATTACTAATAATCTAATCCCTTTCCGTTGAGAATTTGTGGAATGTATTTTTCAACTCTTGCTTCACGGGTTTTGGATTGCTTGGCTTGAGAAAAATAGAAAATATATGCTCTTTGCCGTCCCGGTGTTAATGCTTCAAAAGCTTTTTTCAAAGTAATATTTTTATTTAATCTTTTTTGAAATTCTTCCGGGATATTAAATTCTGATGTCTTTTTTAGCTTCACTTTTAACCCAGCTCTTTCAACTTCAATAGCTTCGTAAACATAAGCCTTCAAAATTTTTTCCATCTTCACTATTTCTTTAGCATTGGCGAAACGTATCTGTCTTGCCGACTGTACATTTTTCGTTTGCTGGATCAGAATTCCATTGGGATCGTTCAATAAAGCACCTTTGAAAAATAAAAGAGCACAGTATTCTTTAAATCCGTGTATTAATACAATGTTTGTGTTCTCAAATGTATAGCAAGGACAGCCCCACTTCAATTCTTCGATCAACCCGCAATCTATAATGATCTTTCTTAATTTCTCATATTCTTTCTGCCACTTTGTGTCTTTGCTAAAAAACCAATCAACCTTAGGATTCATTTCACTCATTGTCATAGTATATTATTTTGTTACACTTTTAATGAGCCCCGGAAACCCCTGGCAGCATAGTAAGAGTCCGCACCATTGTGATATAAGAAAACAGTATCGTAGCGACGATCACAAAAAACGGCGCCACCGAGTTTTCTGATCTCAGAAGGTGTTTTTATCCAGCTCGATGTTTTCGTATCAAATTTTCCAAGTTCCTGCAACTCTCTATATTCTTTCTCCGATAAAATTTCAATACCCATGTCAGCTGCCATATTAATAGCGCTGTCTTTTGGTTTATGTTCTTTTCTTTTCTCCAGCGCTTCATCATCGTAACAAACACTTCTGCGGTCTTTAGGACTTTCAGCTGAACAATCATAAAAAAGGTATTCACCAGTTTTTTTATCATAACCAACAACATCCGGTTCACCGCCGGTTTCTTCCATTGCATTGAGTGACCAAAGTTTTTCAGTATTAGCCTGTAGCTTTGCATGTACTTTGGTCCATTCAAGACCTTTATGCCGGTTTATGTTTTTCTCAAAACGTGCTTTTAATGTTTTGAGTAGTTCTTCACGTTGTTTTGATGACAATTCCTTTTTCATTTTATTTATTTTTTTAATTAATTGGCCACGATAGCTACCGGAATGACTTTTCTATCCGCAGGTCTTAAATACCACGATACCATTGTCAGGATAATTAATAACAGTGGTCCAAAAAGTTCTTTGGCAGCATCTCCAACAATTAAATGAGAAATGACAGCACCCGACATAAGAAAGAAAAAACCTGCATAGGTCCATTCCTTTAGTAAAGGAAATTTAGGAATGAGTATGGCAATAACACCCAAGATTTTCCAAACGCCGATTATCGTTAGAAAATAAACAGGATAACCCAAACGTGTCATCATATCTACATCTTCTTTTGATCTCATTAATTGCACTATTCCAGTTGATACCATTCCCAATGCAAGCCAGATAGTAGCGATCCAATAAATGATCTTATTTCTCTTTGCCATGGTAAATTATTTTAATTTGTTTAGAATGTCTTGTATCCTGTTATGTGCCATATTGATGCCTTGAGCAAATGGTAGCTTCAGCAATTGATCTCTGACTGCAACTGATCTGTAAATTACATGCATATTGAGTTTACTGGTGTCATCAGTGAGTTTTTCAAACTCCAGGAATTCAAGCTGAACACCAAAAGGTGAATTCTCCATTTCAAATGTTCTTGTGATCGTCTTGTTCGGGACAAACTCATGGATCGTCCCATTGAACCCATGTTTGTTTCCTTTAGGGTCAGTTGTTTCAAATTGATAACCTCCGTGTTTTTTATTTTCCAGTTTCAGCACTTTCGTTCCCATCCATTGCTCAATAATTTCGGGTTCTACGTATGCGGTAAAAAGTAATTCCAATGGCAGATCAAATTCTCTTGTGATCACTAATTCCTGTTTGCCGTCTTCGGCATGGATATTTGTTTTTCTTTCCATATTATTTTATTTGTCACCCTGAGCACAGTCGAAGGGTTATTTTTTTGATTTGTATTTTTTCATTACTGATTCCAGTTTATTAAACCTGTCATCCCACAGTTTGCGGAATGCCTCAATAAAGTCGGCTAATTCTTTCATTTTTTTGGGGTTGACGTGATAATAAACCTCTCTGCCGTTATACTCTTGTTCAAGTAATTCGCACTCTGTGAGTATTTGCAGGTGTTTTGAAACGGTTGGTCGTGCTGTATCAAAGTTTGCGGCAATAGCACCTGCCGTCAGGGATTGTGAAGCCACTAATAGGAGTATTGCCCTTCTTGTCGGATCTGCTATGGCTTGAAATACATCTCGTCTTAAATTCATTGTGTAGCTATTTGACTACAAATATACATGAAGCCATTTAACTACGCAAATTTTTTTGGGATTTTTTTCTAATCTTAAAGAAAAGGTATTATATACCCGTATCATTCAGGAAGATTTATCTTTAGCATCTACATGAATTTATTTAATGACAAAGCGGTTATTATTATTACTTGTCCCAAACGGCTGGCACCTTACCTGGAGCAGGAAGTAAGGGATCTTGGATTTATACCCGAAGAAACATTTGTAACAGGGGTGCGCATTTATGGCACAATTAACGACTGTATAAAACTAAATCTGAATCTTCGTTGTGCCAGCCAGGTTCTTTATAGCCTGAAAAAATTTGAAGCTGAAAATGCGGATGACATTTATAATGATCTTGTTGATTATCCGTGGGAAAATATTTTACCCGATCCGGGTTATTTTTCCATCACCAGCAATGTAAATAATCCTACTATTAATAACAGCATGTTTGCAAACCTGCGGGTAAAAGATGCAATAGTGGACAGGTTGCGTGAAAAAAGAGGCACACGTCCATCAACGGGATCTGCGCTTACAGGTGCTGTCATCAACTTGTTTTGGAAAAATGAAAATGCAGAAATATTTATTGATACATCCGGTGATTCTTTAGGCAGGCATGGTTACAGGAAAATACCGGGCCAGGCTCCTATGCTGGAAGCATTGGCAGCAGCAACTATTTATGCTACACAATGGGATAAAAGATCGCCATTTGTAAATCCTATGTGCGGGTCGGGTACTGTGGCCATTGAAGCAGCCATGATCGCAACCAACAGGCGACCGGGATTATTCAGAACCAATTATGCTTTTATGCACCTGCAGGGATATGATGAATCGGTTTATTTGCAGGAAGATGCTTTACTGGAAAAACAAATAATTGATGTACCCGGTCTTCGTATCATCGCTACAGATTATAGCGGAAAGGCAATTGAGAATGCAAGGAAGAATGCAATTGCTGCAGGTGTTGCAAGCCTGATCGATTTTGCTGTTTGTGATTTTGCCGATACCGAAATACCACAACATATCCCTGGTATTTTTTATGTAAACCCGGAATATGGTGAACGATTGGGCGACGTTAATAAACTGGAAGCAACCTATAGCCGTATTGGGGATTTTATGAAACAGAAATGCGGTGGATATTTTGGTTATGTTTTTACCGGTAACCTTGACCTCGCAAAAAAAATAGGATTGAAAGCCAAACGCCGGATAGAATTTTATACCAGTACTATTGATTGCCGCTTGCTGGAATATGAGTTATATAGCGGAAGCCGGGCGGCGCCAAAAGAACTAAAAGAAGAACAGTAATTACAAAATGATAATAGCCCTTCGAGGACTACGTCCGCAAGTTTCGAATAAGCTTTGCTTATTCGAAACTTGTGCTCAGGGTGACAAATAAAATAATATGGAAATTTCAGCACTGCAAAAAATTGTAAGAGACAGGTATTTTAAAACAGATAATGAAAGGGGCATTTATCACACTGCCTTATGGTTTCATGAAGAAGTGGGGGAGCTTTCAGCTGCAATAGCCAGTGGAGATAATCAAAATGCAAAAGAAGAATTGGGAGATGTGTTGATGTGGTTATTAACCTTAGCCAATCTTTTGAATGTAGATATGGAAGATGTTATAAAAGATTATTTAAATAACCCCCGAAAACTTCCATCAAAATAAAGGAACTTTTTTACTCAAGGCTCATAGCTCACAACTCACAGCTTTCCTATTTCGCTACCGCGATCTTTACTTTCTTATTCTTTATTTTCTGGTCCTTGATCAGTTGCAGTGTGTGACTGACCTTTATTTTCTTCACTGCTACAAAAGAAAAAAAGTCTTTTGCCTCGATCAAACCAATATCTTCTTTTTTTAGCTGGCCTTTATTGGAAAGGAATCCAACGATATCAATTTTATTCACCTTGTCTTTTTTGCCGGCAGCAATAAATAAAGTTGACCATTGTGGTTTATCCGGGAGGGTTATTGTTTCCGGCAATTCTATCTTTTCTGCTCCTGCATCAATATACACCGGTAATATTTCTTCGGGTGATAAAATAAGAATAGCAGTACCGCTGGCTTCCATCCGCGCAGTTCTTCCATTGCGGTGTGTGAAAATATCTTCGCTGCCCGGTAAGTGGTAATGAATGATGTAACGGATATTGGCAATATCAAGTCCCCTTGATGCAAGATCAGTTGTTACCAATACATTGGACGTTCCATTTCTAAATTTACACAGGGCAGCATCTCTTTCCTGTTGCTCCATGGCTCCATGATAAAATACATTGACAATATCCTTTTCTTTCAGCCACTTGCTGGTTCGTTCTACTGATTCG
>DATDCP010000058.1:0-12554 GCA_036524255.1 Chitinophagaceae bacterium | reverse complement strand
GTAAAGCACCTGATTGATATTTATGGAAACACTGATTCACAGCATCTAAAAGAAAACAGTATTTATGACACAAATTGAAAATACCGCCAATGTACGGAAGGGAAGATCTTTTTCTCATAAAAAGAAGCAGATTCTAAAAATTGATATGACGCCAATGGTAGATCTTGGTTTTTTGTTGATCACGTTTTTTGTTTTTACAACGACGATGTCAATACCAAAAGCAACTGATCTGTTTATGCCCAAAGATGACTTCACCCATCCACAACCATTACCCAATAGCCTTGCATTAAGTTTGTTATTGAGTAATAATAATAAAGTGTATTACTATAATGGAGATTTCAGCGAAGCGGCGAATGCAAGCAAAATTTATGAAACTAATTATTCAATGTACGATGGCATTGGAAAAATAATTCGTCAAAAACAAAAAGACATTGATGCCAGTGGAAAATTTGCTGATGGAAGGAAAGGATTAATGCTGCTGATAAAACCAACATCAGGATCAGTTTACAAAAATGTTATTGATGCATTAGACGAGGCCGTTATCAATGATGTGAAAAAATATGCAATAGTGGAGCCAGCCAATGAAGAGACCAGTTACATCAGGTCAAAAAAGGGATCAGGGTTTTAATTCTATTTGGTAAAAGTTATTATTTAATATCTTCTCATTATGTAAAATTGTGTTTCCTGATAAAAAATTCTGATAATCGTTTATTACTTGATCATCTAACATTAATATCAGCAGGGTCTTGGTTTTCACTTTCACCATGGTCGTTTTCAGGTTATTTGCGTCAGCAAGTCCAATATGGCCGTGGTATGTTGCGAGATAAGAATAAAAATCATCATAGGGAGACGTTGCCCATATTTCATGATCCGGGTATTTGTCTTTTATATTTTCTATCAATGAAATGTAATAGGAAAAATCCTGCTCACGATAAACAGCAGATTTATACTTCTTAAAATTTAGTGCCACTTTGCTATGGAAATAGATATCGTGGGTTACTTCTACAAACAACATAAAAAAACAAAGAGCAGCAAGAATTTTTACAAAGACATTTTTCGCAAGGATTTTTTTAGAATAAATAAAATACCAGGATAGAAAAGATATTTGAAAGAATAAAACTGCAAAGGCAAAATATCGCGACTCATATATATAGTTCCAATTTCCTCCTTGCATTTTGTAAGTAAACGACATATAGCCCAATAAAGCAAAAAGACCAACAGTGGCGAATGCCCCGAGTAATAAAAATAATTTCAGCGAAGAAAGATCTTCAAAAGTCTTTTTGCGAAATATAGCGTTAAGAAAAAATAATAAAAGCGAAATAAGCACGATCACATTTATTATTTCAAGGCAATGCAGAGAAGTTTTTAAAGAAAGGCCGGCTATATGAATTGCCTGGCTTGCTAAAAAGGCGAGATTTATAAAAGAAGACGGAACAACAGGAAACCAATGCAGAATATTTTCAGGATAAAAACCCCTTTCTGTCGGCAACGCATAGCCGGCATGACCAGTCAGTAATTTCAGAAAAACAAAAAAAGTAACCGTAAATAAACCGGTAACTATAAAAAGCCACCAGCCCTTTCTTTTTAAAAGAATATCTTTTTTAAAATAGCCAATAAATAAAACGCCAACAATGGCCGCAAATGAAATTGCCGGGTAGTTATATCGGAAGAAACAAGGAAGAAATAACAAGAATGAAACAAGTATAATTTTTTTAATTGAGAAGTCTTTCAATATCAGAAACTTTATTAGTTGGTCGAATCCTATAAGAAATAATACAATAGAAATAGAATCAGTCGGCAAAGACTCGTTGATGAAAGTGTATTCAAAGCATCCGGCAATAAGCGTCATGATATTAATGGCAGCTATAGGCAAACCAATTTGCCGGCATATTTTCCTAACAACAAATATTAATGCAACACAAAAAATAATATCCAAAGTGGTGGTAGCCCAATAAATATTGTAATTAAAGAGTTTTAAAAAAGGAGCAAGCAGAATTGGGTAACCCGGGGGCCACAAGGGGGTAAAATCATAAACTGGGGTTACTGTATTTGAAGTAAAGTATTGTGGAACCGCAAAGCCCTTTCCTTGCAGCAAGCTTTTGCTTTGAAATACAAGAAACATTTTATCTCGGCCATAATATGAAACAAAAAGGACGTTAATTATTCTTATAACAATAGAAAGGAAAATAATTACAATGGTTGTATAACGATTGGAAAGAAAAGCGAACAGTTTGTTCATACAAGATCAAAAATAATCTACAATTAATTAAAGACTTATTTTTCCGGGATAAAACTGCGACTTTGATCGAAATATTTGAAACCTATTGTTTCATTTCAGGTTTGATTGTGGAAATAACTAATAATACGCTGACCGATATTTTCCCGGATATTCATATAATATAAATTGATATCTCCAACATGATAGTTTTTTGTAGAGTATAAAAAACTCCATGGAAATTTTGGTCGCCTTATCCATATTATCCCCTCATAGATCTGTGCATCAGTTGTTCGTTTGTAAATTTTATTGAATTTAAACAACACGCTTCCTGTATTCATTTTTTTGGGAGCATAAGTGCTATCTGTCTTCCATGTAATAGGATTCGTAACCAATGAAAATTCTTTTTCAATCTCAACATAAGGAGCTTTATATCCTTTTCTAAAAGTTCTCCAACCACAAACACAGCCTGTTTGAAGTGGATCTTCACACATTTTCAATGAAGAAAAGGAGGTCTTTGGAATGACCATACCAACAATATATGCAGCCACCAATTGTTTTTGTAATGACTTATCCTCAAAGTATTCTTTTAATAACCGAAAAGCATGTGTTGTTCCCTGGCTGTGCGAAGCAATGATTATTGGCCGATCATGATTAAAATTTTTCAGATAGTATTCAAAAGCGGTTTTTACATCTTCGTATGCAAGATCAAAAGCATTTAATGCGGCCACTGTATCTTTTGGAAAGTAAGCAGAGATATGTGCTTCCCGAAAACGTGGCGCATAAATCTTTGCATGTTGATTAAAAACACTTGCCTGGTATAAAATACTGGAATAATCTGTTTTCGCATTTAGATATGCATCATCTATATCTGCATTCAAACTGCCGTCTTTTAATTTCATTGTGTACATGGTGGGATGCAAAAAGAAAACATCAACGAGAGTGTCTCTTTTTTCTTTCCGAAGCGGCTTAGGTATGCTATCTGAGGGATCCCATTTTAGCGGGTGTGCTGCCCAATAATTCAAATTTGAATAATCTGGTTTTTTGTCCTCACTCTTAAACTGGTAAAGACTTTTATAGGAATGATATTTATCGGAACAGGAAGAAAAGAGCAATAAAATAAGAAAACCAATAGGAAAATATCGGGTAGAGATTAATTGGAAAAATCTCCTTTTTTGTTCTTTCATCATTATAATGGCCCGACTATCAAAGTCAGGAATTTTTTTTTAAAAAAAATAACTCGAGCATATATGAATGAAAATAAGCTAATTAAGCTTAAATAATACATAAATAACCGGCAGCAACCTTCAAAAGACGAGTACTATGTTTTGTATAGTACCAAACATCACCCTATCTTTGGATCGTCAAAGGCACGAACCTAAATATAAATAAGAAAAAGACGATTTATGAATATTGAAAACACACAGAGCCAGATGAGGAAGGGGATCTTGGAATTCTGTATACTTTCCATCATTCGTCGGGGTGAGGCTTATCCAAGTGATATCGTGGAAGAGATGAAAGCCGCCAATCTCCATATCTTGGAAGGAACTTTATATCCCTTGCTTACCAGGCTTAAAAATGCAGAGATGCTTACCTATCGTTGGGTAGAAAGTAATTCGGGACCTCCCCGTAAATATTTTTCCCTTACTGAAAAAGGAGAAGCATTTTATAAAGAGCTTCAGCAGACATGGCAAGAACTTGCCAATGGAGTAAATGCATTAACCTCTAATCACCAACCAACCAACTTATAACTTCAACCACAAATTTTTTGCAATGAAAAAGATTATTAACATAAACCTGAGTGGCAGAGTAGTACCGATAGAAGATTCTGCCTACGAAAAATTACAGGAGTATATTGAAAGTCTTCGCCGATACTTTGCCAATGAAGAAGGTCGTGATGAGATCATCAATGATATTGAAAGCCGCATTGCTGAGTTGATGAGTGAAAAAGTTCGCAAAGGTGCTGATAGCATCACTGATGCTGATGTAAATGAAATTGCGAATTCAATGGGTCGCCCTGAAGATTTTGAAGGCGAAGAAATAAAAGAACAGTCTTATGCTTCTTCTGCTTCTACTGCAGGTTCAAGCCAACAAACAACACAATCGCAAGTTCCGCCAAAAGCAAAACGTGGTTTGTACAGAGATACAAGCGATAAGTTTATCGGTGGTGTTTGTAGTGGTATCGCTGCTTACCTAAATGTTGATCCGGCTATCGTAAGAATATTATTTGCCATCATCACATTCGGTGGGTTTGGCTTAGGCTTTATGGCATACATTATTCTTTGGATCGTATTACCAGCTAAAGACGTAGAAGGGTATGCAGGTAAAAGATTATTCCGTAATCCTGAGGGCAGAATGATCGGAGGTGTATGTAGTGGACTTGGCGCATATTTTAATAAAAGCGCTGTAGGTATCAGGTTAATATTTCTTGCACCTATTTTATTGAACATATTGATAAACATGCTGGATGGTTTTGGATCAAGAGGTGGGTTTATATTTTTTCCAAATATCATTGCCGGATCGTTGACAAGTACATTTATTATCGCCTATATAATTTTATGGATAGTATTACCTGAAGCAAGAAGTTCATATGAAAAAATGGAAATGCGTGGTGAAAAAGTGGATGTGAACACAATTAAGCAAAATGTACAGGACAGGGCAAAAGAAATGGGCGAGGATATAAAATCTGCCGCACAAAATTTCTCCACAAAAGCGAAAGAGTTTTCAGAGACAAGAGGAAAAGCATTTGCTGCAGAAGTTAGACAAACAGCAAAACCGATCGGCAGTGGTATCGGTCATGCAATTGCAGTGTTGTTCAAAGTTTTCTTTCTATTCATCGCCGGTGCTATTGCGTTTGGATTGTTTGTGGCCCTGATGGCAATAATTTTCGGAGGAGTAGCATGGTGGCCTTTTAATGATTATTTATGGACAAATAGCTGGCAACCTGTATATGCATGGGGAACGCTGATCCTGTTTCTTGGTATTCCTTTAATTGGTTTTATCGTTTGGTTGATCAGGAGAATTATTGGAGTAAAGTCAAGAAGTAATTACCTGGGTTGGATCTTTGGTGGATTATGGACATTAGGTTGGGTGTCTGTTATTATGCTTGTATCAACTGTAGTAAGAGAAACCCGCTATTTTGAAGATTCCGATCCGATAACAATTCCAATTACACAGCCCGGCAATAAAATGACAGTAATGGTTTCACAACCTGTACTGGAGTTTACTGATAAAGCATGGTGGGTCGATACAGATTCTGAAGGATGGACCATAAATGAAGATTCTTTAAAACTTTCATTGGTTGATTTTACAATAGAAAAAAGTGCCGATGCTGATTATCATGTAATACTGGTTAAAAAGAGTATGGGCAGATCGTCAAGTGATGCAAAAACAAGAGCCGGACAAATTCAGTATAGCATATCAAGTGCAGATAGCACACTTGATATTGGAAACGGGTTTGCAATCAGCAAAAACAGCAAATACCGTGGTCAAATGATTGAATTAAAAATTCAGGTGCCGGTCGGTAAAAAATTAAGATTTGATGAATCTGTAACAGACAAGCTTAATCCTGTTGAGGTAAGAATGAGAGACAGGAGAAGCAGGCTTCGCCGGTCCAGGATCGATATGGATTATAATGATTGGTTTGAATACAGAACAAATGTCGATTATGTGATGACAGACAAGGGAACCCTTGTTGATCCCAATAAGCCGACCGAGACGACATCTTCTTCTAAAACCCAAACCGGTGATTATCGTTATGAGGATGCACAACCATCAACAATAAACAGTTTAGAAGAACAGCGGAGAAAAGTACAGGAAGAACAACAGAAGCTAAAAGAAATGGAAGAAAGTAAAAAACCTAAAAAAGATTCAATTAGCGGAAACGGCAAAAAAGAAGGCCTGGATGATGAAGACGACAATGAAGATGTTGCCGGATCACCCATATTTTCCCTTGTTCAAATATTTAATTAAAGTCGGTTGAAGTTGGAATCTCATGCATAGCCGTGAGAAAATCGAGTCCCGCCTTAGCGGGACTTTTTTATTTTCAGTAACGTTATCTTTGCCCACCATAAATAAGATCATGAAGAATACGCCTTTTACTAATAAACACATTGCTCTCGGCGCTAAGATGGCAGAATTTGCCGGGTATAATATGCCTATTTCTTATACCGGCATAAATGATGAACATGCTGCAGTAAGAAAAAATGCAGGAGTGTTTGATGTTAGCCACATGGGAGAATTTATTTTAAAAGGAGAAAACGCATTGGACCTCATTCAACGTGTCACTTCCAACGATGCTTCAAAACTTGCAAATGGAAAAGCGCAGTACAGTTGTTTGCCAAATGATAATGCTGGTATCGTTGATGACCTGCTTGTTTATTGCATTGAAGAAAACAAAGTGTATATGCTGGTGGTGAATGCAAGCAATATTGAAAAAGACTGGAACTGGATAAGCAAACACAATACAAAAGGAGCGGAGATGCATAACATTTCCGATAAAACATGCTTACTAGCAATACAGGGCCCGAACGCTACTAAGATCTTACAGCCGCTGACAGAAATAGATATTTTGAATTTAAAATATTACACTTTTGTAAAAGGGAAGTTTGCGGGGGTTGATAATGTAGTAATAAGTGCAACTGGCTATACCGGTGCAGGCGGTGTTGAAATTTACTTTGAAGATAAGGACGGAGCTGCTGATAAAATATGGGATGCGATCTTTGAGATCGGTGGCTCGCAGGGATTAAAACCAATTGGACTTGGAGCAAGAGACACATTGCGACTCGAAATGGGTTTTTGTCTTTATGGGAATGATATTGATGATACCACATCGCCATTAGAAGCGGGCCTTGGATGGATCACCAAATTCACTAAAGAGTTTACGGCTAAAAATATTTTAGAAAAACAAAAGGCAGAAGGACTAAAAAGCAAATTGGTTGGATTTGAAATGATCGATAAAGGCATTCCGCGTCATAATTATGATATAAAAGACGGTTCGGGAAATAGGATAGGGTATGTAACGTCAGGAACTCAATCTCCTTCTTTGCAAAAAGCAATTGGATTGGGATATGTAACAGTAGAAAATGCAGCGATGGATTCTGAAATTTTCATTGCAGTAAGAGATAAATTATTAAAGGCAAAAGTGGTGAAGCTGCCATTTAGTTGATAAAAGAATGTAATCCCGGTTTGATTTTTGTGTAAAGCGGATTATCTTACTACATACTTGCTATGCCGACAATTCACCTAACCTCATTTATTGCTGCCCCAACAGACATTGTGTTTGACCTTAACAGGAATATCAGCCTCCATAAAATTTCAATGGAGCACTTTAAGGAGGAAGCCGTATCAGGTACCACATCAGGCTTAATTAATAAAGAGGATACGGTGACCTGGAAAGGAAAACATCTTTTTAAAACAAGGTTCTTTACTTCAAAGATCATTGAGATGAAACCCTTTGAGACATTTACTGATAAAATGATCAAAGGAGATTTTAAATTTTTTGAGCATCAGCATTTTTTTAAACCGGTTGATAATGGAACTATTGTAATAGATATTATCAATTATGAAACGCCTTATGGCTGGATCGGGGCGCTGGTAAATAAATTTTATTTGAATTCTTATCTTGAAAAACTGATTGATAATCGAAATAAAGTGATAAAACAATATGCCGAAACCGATAAATGGAGAGCATTGTTGAGTAACAGGCGATGAAAGTCTCCTGGCGGCTAAATCTTGGTTTCTTTATTATTTTTATTATACAGGCTTCTGATTAGCTCAAGACTAAACCCTGTCAAAGCGAAAACAATAATTGTTTTGATCCCTCTATAATCTCCTATATAATAACTATATCCACCCCTATTTACTGCCAACCCAATAAATGCACCCAAAGCAACTCCTGCGATCAGCCTTGTTTTATTTTTGCCAATAAAAGAGGACATCATAAAATTATATACTATAAAAATAGGAAGTGAAAGCAATGCATATCCAATACAAAAAAATATTAAATATGCAATCAAAGAACCTTTATATCCTTCGAGTGAGCCGTACTCAATTTGAAAAAAGGTAGATCGGATAAATAAGAATAGATAGCATATAAAATTCCTGTTAAAAGGAATCCAATAAAATAAACTATTATTTGTCTCAAAACTAACATGATCAAGTTGTTTTAGTGCTAAGATTACTCGAATTTAGGACACCTCACCAACAACCTCTAACAACGGAGTAAAACAATATGCCGAAACCGATAAATGGAGAACATTGTTGAGCAATCGGAGGTAAGCAGTAACTTGGTTTCTATCAATCCACAAATTTTGAATTAACACCCTTCCCTTTTATTTTCTGAATTGTACCGTTGTTAAGGTTCGCCACTTGATTATTGCCTTCCATAAATTCAAACGATCCTTCTTCTATAGAGGTTATCATTTCTTTCATCGCTTCCATATATATCCTTTCATTAGGGCGGGTTTCATCTTCCTCCTTGAAGCATGCACAATGAAAACTAAACAGATTCCAAAATATTTTCTCTTTAATTATTAAAGAAGGATAGCCGCTAATATGTTTACAGATGATTTGCCAATGAACATTATCGTAAGGGCCGGCAATTAATTTTTTTTCCGCAACCTCGATTGTTATTTGTGCAGCTTTTACTGCTCTTTGATAAGGAATCAGATCTGGTTCGCCAGAATCTAAAGAGTTGACATTAAGGCTATCCTCAAGAGATTCATTGATGTTGTCATCTATTTCAGGATGGCGTTGCAACCAATCAAGTTCCTGGGGTGAGAAAATATTTTCATTCATTTACCTTTATTTTTTAAATAAAATCAAAAATCACCAACTCCTTGTTATCATTTTATCTAATGTTTTTACAATTGAATCAAGCTGCTTGCTTTTATAGAAATTGAAACAATTAAAAAAAATAGCTTTTTTATTTTGGTAGTCGGCAATTTCAATCGGCTTGATCTCTATTACCGATGCTCTTGACAAACTATCTATTTTATCATAAGCGCTAAAATTGTAATTAGCGATATCAAAATAAATGCTTAAACTCACATCTTGGACAAAATAGCTAGTGTCTCCAGATGCATATTGAAAGCATTTACAATATGCATATTCCTTTAATAAAGTTCTGTTTTCTGTAACTCTTGAACTTGTGCATCCTTCCAAAAGGACAACAGAGAAAAGAAAAAATAAGAATTTCATCTTTTAAAGCTAACTAAGGAAAAGATATATAAAATTCCACTTTCGTAGTATTTTTCTAAACACTTATTTTTGCCCCAATTCAAGTTTCTAAATGAACAAAATCAAGCCTACTCTTTTTACTTCTCTTTCGCCGGCCTTATTAAATCTATATGATATCAGCAATGCAACAGTTGTAATTATTGATGTACTTAGGGCTACTTCTACAATAGCAGCGGCATTATATAATGGGGCAAAATCTGTTATACCCGTTGACAGTGTGAGCCGTTGTATTGAGATTGGAAAACAAATTCACGGTATTACTGCAGGAGAGAGGGATGGAAAGGTAGCAGAAGGCCTTATTCATGGCAATTCCCCTTTCGAATATCCAAGGGAATTTATTGAAGGAAAAACATTAGTTCTTACTACAACAAACGGCACAAGGCTTTTGCAAATGGCATTGGATAAGGGTGCAAAAGAAATTATTACAGGTTCCTTTCCTAATCTTTCAGCAGTATGTGATCATCTTGCAGAAAAGAAACAAAATGTAATTCTTGGTTGTGCTGCATGGAAGGATAGAGTGAATATGGAGGATATGTTGTTTGCCGGAGCTGTTATTTCAAAGATCCGAAAACATTTTTCTATCAATTGTGATTCATCTCACCTTGCGGAAACGATCTATAAAAAGGCAGAGAAAGATCTTTTTGGTTTCATGAAAAAAAATGAAGCATCGCATTATCACCGGCTAATGGGTTTTGGTTTGGAAAAAGATATTCGTTATTGCTTAACAGCAGACGGGGCGAATGTAATGCCGATATATGATAATGGAACACTGGTTGTAAAATAAAACAAGATCGTGTTAGGGGAAAAACAAACCTATAAAGATACTCTTTTCCATTCTTACTTTTTGCTGATCGGGAAATAATTTATTTATTTCTATATCGCTGGAAATCAGAAATACATTCCTTTATTTTTGCAGATTACCCTTTTCTGAACGAAAGGGATTCGTATTAAAATCTAGACACACTTGGCCCTACCACATCTTCTCAAATACGTATATACCCATGGAACAGATGAAGTGATTCGTCGCGGAAAAAAAATTCATGCAATTGGATTTGTTGAACTGGTGGAGTATGATAATCTTTTTGCATCTGCAGTATTTCGTGTAAAGGATGACAGCTATTCTACTTTTTACAAAGTTTACATTCAAAAAATAAACGACCCGCAACACGTATCCATGCGTTGCGCCTGCCCCTATAATCTTGGGGATATTTGCCGTCATGAAGCAGCTTCCTTGTTTCAATTGCAGGAGATGCTGGATAAGAACCTGCTGAAAACAGGAATGTCAAAATATGATCAACGGCATACAGTTGCCAAGATGAAACATATTGATCTGAAAACCCTGCGTCTTCTTTCTTCTCAAACTACTTACCAGGATGCAGAGCAATATTTAAGAACGGATAAGGCCAATATTGAATCGGCAAAAGAGGAGACAGTAAAAGCAACTGTTATACTCGATGGAAAATCTTACAAGGTTATTATTAAAAAGAATGAAGAAAGGAATTTTGATACAAGTTCTGATTATGAGGATATCGACCATCCCCTGAACCTGCCAAAAATGATCGTGTTCCTGCAGCTATTAAATTCACATGGCCCTTATTATTTCGATAGCATTCGCAACTGGGATAAAGAAAAAAATAAATTGCTGGAGGCTTATGGTTATTCATTAAGTGATGATCTTAAAGGAAAGTTTGAATTTTCTTATAAAGATGGAAAACCGTTTTTACGGGTACTTGATACAAGTATTAAAAGAGTGAATACACCGGCGTCTGCATCAATGCCAAAGCAAGTCGTAGTGCAAGAAGAAGTTTTTACTGAAGCATTGCCAAAACCTGAAACACCAATAATTACTCACAGGCTCGGGTTGGTTATTAATTTCAATAAAAAGAATTATCCATATTTCACCATCGATGCAATAAGCGGTGAAGCTGATGAAAATGCAGATGTATTTTCCGGCAAAGTTGAAAAGCTTGATCTTTCAAAATATGTAGAGGCTGAAAATTTTAATGAGGATGACAGGCAAATGCTGAATGCGATAAGAAAATTGCAGGAGCAGGAGATCAGTAAATATATCAGCCGCAATTCGCCCTTCTCCGGAATTTGGGAAAATATCATTCACCAGGAAGAAGACGATCTGCCGGAAGATACCCGTGCATTGGTAAGAGAATATTTTTTTCCAAAGCTGAAAAAACTTTTTTTATCAATTGCAGGCAAGGGGTTGATATTTCACCTTGCAAAAGGAAAGCAATTCCGCACATCAAATCTCCAACAAATCAATATTTCGTCTGATGATATTAAACCATCATTTGACATAATACGAAATAATGGGTCAATTGAAATAAAAGCTACCGTGAAGGCTGGTGGCCTTTTGCTTGACCTTAAAGACAATGAAGCAGGCACCCCGCTTTTTTATTTATATAACCATCAATTATTTTCCTGGAAAGACCAGCATTCATGTGAGGTGGCGGAGAATTTCTTTCCCACTGGGGCCAAAAAAACAAATTTTTCTGATTGGAGTAACGTTTTGCAACAACAGGTGCTGCCACTTACAAAAGAGTTCAAAGTAAATTTTGATAAATCACTTTTGCAGGAAATAAAAGATGGCAAGCCAGACATCAGTCTTTATCTCGCTGAAAAAGGAGATTACCTTTTATTCCAACCGATATTTTCTTATAAGGGATTTGCAACAACAGCTAAAGAAAGAGATGAAGTGGTAGTGCCGGCAGGGGATAAAGTAATTATCGTACATCGTAACCGGCCGGCAGAACAGGAATTCATTGCTAAAATGCAAAACCTTCATAGCAATTTTATTTACCAGGAAGATTCACAGGCATTGGCCTTGAAAGGGGTCGATGTTTTAAAAAATAACTGGTTCTTTTTATTTGTTGATGCAATGAATGAAATGCGAACGCCGGTGTTTGGTTTTGATGCATTGAAAAATTTCCGTTTTAACACCGCAAGACCCTCTACCAAAATTTTTATCAATAGCAATACTGATTGGTTTGATGCGAAGATCGATATTGTTTTTGGTGATCAGCAGGTAAGTGTGGCAGAAGTAAAAAGGGCATTGGCAAATAAACAACAATTTGTTCAGTTAGGGGAT
>DATDCP010000057.1:0-9102 GCA_036524255.1 Chitinophagaceae bacterium | reverse complement strand
TCATACTGTGGGGTGATGAAATGGCGTAAGCCCGGCAGACATGCCCTCTCGTCTCGGGGGTGGAGATAACAGGATAAACGAAAAGTAGAGCCGACGTTACCAATGGTAAGGCCGACCAGGGTTGACCACTAAACTTTGCTTTTCAGCTAACTGCTCCGTGGAGGTTCGATCCCTCCCCCTACAGCTATTTTTTCTCTCATGTGATTGTTTGCCTTTCTGTTTATACAGAGAGGCTTTTTTCTTTCTACTACCTTTGCCGCCCATGGGTCAAAAAAAACTTATTCGCTTTGCAGAATTAAAAACCTTTCCCAATGTGCTTCAATATCCTGAAGACATGAAGGGAAAATGGAAAGAGTTTTTTCATAATGATAATCCCGTTACACTTGAATTAGCATGCGGAAAAGGTGAATATGCGGTTGGACTTGGTGACCTGCATCCTCAAAAAAATTTTATTGGTATTGATCAAAAGGGAAATCGAATTTGGGTAGGCGCCAAAAAAGCTTTGTCGCTTCATCTTAATAATGTTGGTTTTCTACGCATTCAAATTGATCGCATAACTGAATACTTTGCCTCCAATGAAGTTAAAGAGATCTGGATCACCTTTCCTGATCCGCAGTTAAGAACTGGTAAAGCAAAAAAAAGATTGACGCATCCAAAATTTCTCCGGCTTTATAAAGAATTTCTTGCCCCCGATGGTTTTATACATTTGAAAACGGACAGCCCACATTTATATCGTTTTACAAAACTTATAATTGAAAAATACAATTGTGATCTTGTTGAAGACATCAATGATCTTTACAATAATGAAAATATCAGTGATGAATTGAAAATTAAAACACATTACGAATCATTGGATATTGCCGGAAGTAACCGGATACATTATTTAAAATTTTCTTTGCCTGTAACTTTCCCTGGAAAAGAAAAAGATAAGGAGCTGCAGGAGTTTTTAAAAGAATATGAGTCAGCCTGAGTTAATAGAAGGAATTCATTTTTACATAAACAAAGATGGTTATATAGTTCTTACAGAAAAATACCATCTTGAAAAAGGATTTTGCTGCGGCATGGGTTGTTTACACTGTCCTTATAAATACGAGAATGTACCGGAGCCTCGTCGTTCATTCTTACTATCATCAAAGGACAAACAAACAAAATGATCTTCTCTCATCGTTGAAACGTTTGCTTGTGGCATAAAGTCTGCATAGGGTTTTAATGAAACCCTGATCTATGAAAAAGATATTTTTAGTGTTAATGATCCTGTTTGCAGGAACTCAGGCATTTAATCAGCAAAAACAACTTAAAGACCTTATTGGTCGCTGGGAAATAGTCGGTGAGCAGAGTGATAGTGCTTGTCTTGAAGTAATTGACAGTTCCACTATAATTCTGAATTATATGGGAGAGAAAAAAAAGATCGTTGATTACAAGATCGATTTTCAAAAATCTCCTATCTGGTTTGATTTTTCAACCGGGGATAGCAGCTCAACCGTTGTAGTAAAAAGCCTTTTGGAGATCATGAATGACAGCATGATCAAATGGCAACTTTTTGTTGATGAAGACCGCACGGACCATTTCTCCTCGACAAAAGGTGAATTATATTATTTGCGAAAAGCAAAACCATCTATTGGTACCGCAATTGTTGCCAATTAAGTATTTCGTAAGAAACACTGGTTTTCTATCTTTACGAAATGCCAAAATTAAAATCAGTAAAGCCTTCTGGTAAAAAGGATGAAAGTTTTTTTGAGCTCGTTTATGAAGTAGCAAGACAGATCCCAAAGGGAAAAGTCACTTCTTATGGTGCTATTGCTGCTTGTCTTGGTGCAAAGTCATCGGCGAGAATGGTGGGTTGGGCAATGAATGGGGCAGGAAGAGTAAAACCAAAAGTACCAGCACACCGTGTGGTTAATCGTATTGGATTATTAAGCGGCAAACATCATTTTTCCCCGCCAGGTTCGATGGAAAAGTCATTAAAGAAAGAAGGAATAAAAGTGAAGAATGACAAGATCGTTGATTTTGAAAAACATTTTTGGGACCCGATAAAAGAAGTGGGCTTTTAATTATAATAAGGGCTGATCATAACATAAACCACCACTCCTGTTATTGCTACATACAACCAGATCGGCCAGGTGATCTTTGCTAATTTTCGATGTTGTGGCCATTCACCGATAAGTCCACGGTAAGCAGTGAAGAGAATGAAAGGAAGAATTAATCCTGCCAGCGGAATATGTGTCCCAAGAATAATGTAATAAATAGTTTTGCCAATGCCTTCACCCCCGTATGTTGTATTACCCGTAAATAAATGATGACAGATATAACTTACAAGAAAAAGAATTGACAAGATCATTGCTGTTATCATCATTCTTTTATGTGCCAGGTATTTTTTATTCTTTACAGCTATTAAAGCTGCGATCAGTAATGCTGCAACACAACCATTAATAATTGCATTTGCTTTTGCAAAAAGATGCAGATCAAATCCAAGATCAACTTCAACTTTTATCCTGCTCAAGACCGTTACTGCTACGAACACAACAACCGAAAATAATATGATCAGTGTCTTTGCTTTATTATCATTTTTTTTCCAAACCGCAGGTAGCATAAATTATTTATTCTTTGTTTTTCTCAATACAACTAAAAATATTCCCAATCCAACCAAGGCCAGCAAAAAAACAACTCCAAGTAATTCCAGTTTGCCAGCAAAAAAACTTTTTTTCTTCTTGTCTTTCTCCAGCATCAATAAAATAATGTCTTCGGAAAGTTTTAAGAGATCCTTTTCTTCTGTGGCGTGGTATGGCCGGGGATTTCCATACTCATCTCTTGGCATTCTGACTACCCTGTCCCTGTCGATCAACACTACAATTTCGGTATGAAAAAACCCAGTGTCAACACCTTGCGGATCTTGAACAGAAAGGCTCATGTTGTTCAATGAAAGATCATAAATGGTTTTTTTATCTCCTGTAAGTAACCACCAGTTGTAGGGATTTATTTGAAACCGATCTGCCCATTTTTTTAAAGCAGCCACAGAATCTCTATCCGGATCAACACTAAAAGAAAGAAATTGTACAAAGTCTGCCGAACGATCACCCACTTTTCCAGATTTCTTAATTGACTCCTGCAATTTTTTTATGTTCATCGTCATGCCGGGGCAAATAGTAGCGCAATGCGTAAAAAAGAAATTTGCTACAATAATTTTAGGAACAGTGTCCCCGGTTTCGGGATCAACTCTTACCATATCGTGTAAGGACACTTCATTTCCTTCCTGGTTAGTTAATGTAAAGTCGGGGATCTTGTGCCAAATAGTTTCCTTTTCAATTTTACCCTTCACCACTTTTGAAATAGTAGTATCCTCATAAACCGGTTTTGGAATATGTACCGCATCGGTGCTCATTTGTTTTATAATGAAATAAGATACCAGGGGAATGAGCAACGCCAGTATCAAGGCATATAAGGCTGTTTTGTTCACATCAAATTTTTTATATAAAAAACACTGTCCCGCCTGAGGCGGGACAGTTAGTTTACTAATTATTTAAAATAAATATTATCAATGACCGCCACTGCTTTTTTTCTCAGACTTTTGTTCCTCGAAATGTTTGTCGTATGAATTGCGGAGGTTCTTATATGAATCACCATCCCACAAGAAAGCTGCAATAAACCAGATAAATAATAACAAAGGTACAACGACCGACATGATCATGTTTCTTATTTCATCACCAAGATGCATGAACACAGAAACGATATAATATGCTTTGGCTAGTGTTAAAATGCATACCATGCCTTTAAACATAAGAACAAGCAAATGACTCGGATCGGGCCCTTTATGAATATTATAAATAGTAAGTCCTATACCTAATTCAATTACAGTGATCACCGAAAGAAGAATTGTTGTCTTCCTTACTCTCTTTTTAAACTCAGCATCCGAATGATGGTGCTGCGGAAAAGTCATTTCAGGAGAAACCGGTTTTTGTTGATGTTCCATATCGCTGCTATTCTATTTTCAGTTAATTTATATAAGATAAAAACAAAGGAATACAAATACCCAAACAAGATCTACAAAGTGCCAGTACAATCCGGCTTTCTCAATCATCAGGTAATGACCTCTCCTGTCAAATACACCTCTTGCGGTCATAATGAGCATTACTATATTAATGATAACACCAGAAAAAACGTGGAAGCCATGGAAACCTGTGATACCAAAGAAGTAACCACCAAAAGCGATCGGTCCTTTTGTACGAATATGTGCATGCTCCAGGTCAACCATTCCTGCTAATTGCTGCGTATCCATTTTTTCAAGACCAGCAAGATTTGTCCCTGGTTTCGGATATTCATGTACAAGATCAACGAGAGTTTCATGTGAACTCGCCGCCAATGCATGTTGTGCATCCGCAGGATCTACAAGTCTTCCCCAGGGATTTCCACCCATTGTCTGTCCTATCATTTCGATCTTTCCTTCCGCCAATACCGGGTGTGCCCCAGTGATTAGGTGATGCCATTCCCATGCCTGGCAAAGTAAGAAGGCAACACCACCCAGGATCGTCCAAAGCATCCATTTTATTACTCCGTTCCTGTCACCCTTATGACCTGCATGTACTGCAAGTACCATAGTTACAGAACTAATGATAAGAATAAATGTCATCACACTCACGAAAGCAAGAGGAAGATTGGCATGTCCTGCACCGGGAAATGCATTAAAGACGACGTTCGGATCGGCCCAGAAGTTTTGTGAAAAACGAATGGTTCCGTAAGAAATAAGAAATGCGCCAAATGTGAAAGCATCACTCATCAAAAAATACCACATCATCAGTTTGCCATACTCTAAGTTAAACGGACTTCTTCCCCCGTTCCACCATTTGACCTGTTGCGCTGTTTCGTTTGAAGACATGTTGGTTACTTATAATTTACTTGTCAAAATTTTTTATGCTCCCGGCGACATTAACACTATCATCTACTGTTGCGTCGCACTCTTATACTTTCTGTTCGCTATTCAGCTTTATTTTATCAAAATAAAAAACACAAACAAATAGATCCAAAGAACATCCACAAAATGCCAGTATGTTGCCATCACCTCAACACCTGTGCTTCCATAAGTCTTTGTCTTACTAAAGAAAGCCTTGATCAACATTACTATTAATGCTACTGCTCCACCCAGCACATGCAAAGCATGTAAACCGAATATCACATATAAAAATTGTCCTGCACCTGCAACACCCTTAAACTGTATGCCGCTATTCCAAAGCTGCATAAATCCATTCCACTGCAACACAATGAACACAGCGCCTAATATCATCGTAACCGCCATCAGTTGACGGTAACGATTCATTTCTCTTTGTTTGAAAGAACGTAATGCCATTTGTATTGTAAGACTACTCAACAAAATGGCAGCAGTTGAATACCAAAACACCTTCGGTGTTATTACTTCCGTAAAATTGGCCTGCCCACTCTTAACAATATAAGCACTGGTCAGCCCTGCAAACATCATAATGATGCTGCCTATAGCTATCCACATTGTAAACTTATGTGGATGAATTTTTTGTTTTTGTTGCATACTCACCGCTTCCATATCACATTTTATAATTTGTCACCTAATAAGGCAAATAATATTACCGGTAAATAAATATAACTGCTGAACATCACTCTTCTCGCTGCTTTCACTTCCATTTCCCTGTATAATCTCACACATTGCCATACCATTAAAAGATTAGCAGCCATAACAATGAAAAGACTTACCGTTCCACTCATTCCAATAAAATAAGGAACAACTCCCATCGGCAGCAGCAGCAACGAGTAAATTACCGTTTGCAATGCTGTAAATTTTGTTGGTCCTTTTTCACTTGGCAAAAGTTTAAATCCTGCAAGGCTATAATCTTTGTAAGCTATCCAGCATATAGCCCAAAAATGCGGAAATTGCCACAAGAACTGAATACCAAACAATACCCATCCGCCAGCACCAAGTGTTTCATCGCCGGCAGCCCACCCAATTAAACAAGGCAATGCACCGGGGAATGCGCCAACAAGAACTGCAACAGCATTTACTTTTTTTAACGGCGTATAAATAAACGCATATAAAAAAAGACTAAAGGCCGCAAGTCCTGCTGATGTCCAGTTGAAAAAATATCCCAGGATAAAAATTCCAACCACACCGGCAACAATGGCAAAGATCCACGCTTCAGTAACACTCATTCTTCCTGCTGCAACGGGCCGGCTTGCTGTTCGCTTCATCATTGCATCTGTATTTTTTTCCACTGCCTGGTTAATGGCATTTGCACTCCCGGTTACTAATAAACCACCGATGGCAAGTAATATGGTCATCTTTAAAGGATTTTCATATTTACTTTCTATCCCCGGTACTAATAAGTAGGCAAGCACACTGGAAAAAACCACCATGATGCTTAAAGAAAGCTTGATCAGCTTCAGGTAATCTTTTATTTTACTGCCAATATTTAAAGAACTACCACTATTATTATCACTCTTCATTTTTATTACTCTTCAAAAGTCCCATTTAGGGTATCCATGGACTTAATGATCCGTAGTTTCATTCGGACCTACGGGTTCTGTTTGCGGAATAAATTCTCTTCCATCTTTACCATAATCATAAGCCCAACGATGAACTTCGGGAATCTCACCCGGCCAGTTTCCATGACCCGGATTGATAGGTGTAGTCCATTCAAGTGTATTTGAGCCCCAAGGGTTTTGAGTTCTTACTTTTCTTCCTTTAAAAATTGAATAGAAGAAATTAAATACAAACATCAACTGCGCTGCAAACACGATTATAGAAACAACAGTGATCATTTTATTCAGGTCATCAAATTTGTTGAATGCATGCCATTCTCTCAGATCAAGATAACGACGTGGCACACCAGCCAAACCTTCATAGTGCATTGGCCAGAAAATAAGATAGGCGCCGATCATTGTTATCCAGAAATGGATATAGCCAAGTGTATGATTCAAGTAACGGCCAAACATTTTAGGGAACCAATGATAAATACCTGCATGCATCCCGAACATTGATGCCACACCCATTACTATATGGAAGTGAGCAACAACAAATTTTGTATCATGCAAATGAATATCAATAGTTGAATTTCCAAGGAATAAGCCAGTTAATCCACCGGAAATAAATAAGCTTACAAAACCAATTGCAAATAACATCCCGGGTGTAAACCGGATATTACCACGCCATAAGGTAGTAAGCCAGTTAAATACTTTGATGGCGGATGGCACGGCTATCAATAATGTTAGCAATACAAAGAATGCCCCGAGGAAAGGATTCAATCCCGTCACAAACATATGATGCGCCCAAACCAGGAATGCAAGAATAGCGATCGCAAACAAGGAGCCCACCATGGCCATGTAACCGAAGATCGGCTTTCGGGAATTCACACTGAGAATTTCCGACACCATTCCCATTGCTGGTAACAAGATAATATAAACTTCAGGGTGACCAAGGAACCAGAATAAGTGCTGGAACAGAATTGCACTTCCTCCTTCATTTGGTAAAATTTGTCCCGCCACATAAATATCACTGAGGTAAAAACTTGTTCCGAGATTTCTATCAAATAACAAAAGGATCGCACCGGAAAGAAGAACAGGGAAAGAAAGTACACCAAGGATCGCTGTGAAAAGAATAGCCCACATTGTAAGTGGCATTCTTGTCATACTCATTCCTTTTGTACGCATATTTAATATGGTGGCTATATAATTTAAACCACCAAGCAGTGACGATACAATGAACATGGCCATACTAACAAGCCACAGGTCCATTCCTATTTTAGAACCCTCCGATGCCTGGTGTAGAGCACTGAGGGGAGGATATACTGTCCATCCACCTGACGCCGGACCGGTATGCACAAATAAAGAAGAGAACATGATAACACTGGCAATAAAGAAAAACCAATATGAAAGCATGTTAAGAAATGGAGAAGCCATATCTCTTGCCCCGATCTGCAGAGGAATTAAGAGATTGGCAAAAGTTCCGCTAAGACCGGCTGTCAGTACAAAAAACACAAGCACAGTTCCGTGAATGGTAACCAGCGCATAATAAAATTCTGGTTGTATCACCCCGCCTGCCGCCCATTTGCCAAAAAAAGTTTCAAGTATTGGAAATGTTTGTTCAGGGAATCCAAGTTGTAAACGGAACAACACAGAAAACAAACCACCAATGATCGCCCACACAATACCTGTGATCAAAAATTGTTTGCCGATCGTTTTGTGATCCTGGCTAAAAATATATTTAGAAATAAATGTTTCTTTATGATGATGAACATAGTGCTCATCATGATTTACATCATGATGGGTGATCACTTCGGCATGTCCATGCATATTTGCTTCGTTACTCATAGTTCACTTTTTTAAGACGTCTCGTCTAAGGCGAGGCTATCAAAAAATTAATTATTTTTTTGCGGCATTACTGCTGCAATTTTATCAACTGAATCTTTTTTTGGAGCATCAGGATCCAATGCAGGATGCGCCAAATAAAATTTAGGCTTTTGCTTTGCCATCCACAGATCAAACTCTTCCTGTGATTCAACCACTATTGTCCCTCTCATTTTGTAATGCCCTTGTCCGCACATCTGGTCACATGAAATTTCATAAACAAAATCAGGATCGTCCATTTCTTTTTTCATTTGTGCGGTTGTCTTAGTAGGCGTAAACCACATAGTAGTTGGTGTACCCGGAACGGCATCCATCTTCAAACGGAAATGCGTAAGACCCACATCATGAATTACATCTTTTGCATTGATAATAAGTCTCACGGGCTTATTAACTACGAGGTGCATAGGGTCACCCGGTGGAATATAGATATCATCTTTATTTGCAGAGTCTTCCCATAATTGACCTAACGGATTATTTTCGCTTTCATTAATTCTTTTGTAATATTTTTTACCAATCACTTTATCTTTTCCAGGGTAGCGGTACTCCCATTTGAATTGACTACCTGTTATCTCGATCTGCATTGCATTAGCAGGAGCTTCCCCTGTAATTCTGAACCAATAGTATAAACCAAATCCCACCATTACGGTTAACACAATGGCAGGCACAGCAGTCCACAATACTTCCAGTTTATTATTATGCGGATAGAAATAAGCTTTTCTTTTTTCAGACTCCTGGTATTTA
>DATDCP010000056.1:0-9970 GCA_036524255.1 Chitinophagaceae bacterium | reverse complement strand
GTTGTTTCATGAAGTGGTGGTTGCCTTAAAAGGTTTTGAAGGTAATAATATAGATATACTTGTTGCAGTTAAAGAAAGATGGTATTTATTTCCTGTTCCTTATATAAAGTTCGTTGACAGAAATATTAACCAATGGATCGTGGAGCAAAATGCAAAGCTTGACCGGGTTAATTATGGCCTAAAAGTATTATACAATAATGTCAGCGGCCGAAATGATAAATTAAATCTATACCTGATCAATGGATATACCAAGCAAATTTCACTTAGCTATTACAGGCCATATATAGATAAGAAAATGAAATGGGGAATAAATTCAGGATTTGCAATTGGCAAAAACAGGGAAGTAAATTACAATACGATCTACGATAAGCAGGTATTTTTTAAAGACACTAATAACTTTGTTCGCTCTTTTACGAGGGCATTTGGTGAAGCAACCTACCGCCCGGCAATAAAAACAACACATCGCTTTGGGATTTCTTACACTTTAGAAAAAATAACTGATACTATCGTATCACTTAATCCTTCTTATTTTACAGATGGCAGAGATAAGTTTTCTTTTCCCGAATTTTATTACCTCATGAATTATATAGATGTTGATTATAATCCTTACCCATTAAAAGGATATATAGTCGAACTGTATCTTGCAAAAAGGGGGCTTAATAAAGAAACAAATATGTGGTTGTTGAGTGCAAAAGCGAGCGGCAGTTGGGAAATAGCAAAGAAATTATACTTCGGAGCGAAATTGGCCGGCGCTGTAAAAGCTCCTTTTAACCAGCCTTATTTTAATCAGCGGTTGTTTGGATACGGTGATTTTTTTATGCAGGGATATGAGTATTATGTGGTAGATGGAGTAGCAGGTGGGTATGCAAAAGCAAGTTTAACCAGGGAGATCCTGAATTTAGGGTTTCATGTAAAAAGAAAGAAAGACGTAATACCATACCGGATCCCATTCAAGGCCTATGCAAAAACATTTGTAAATGCCGGCTACGCACATCATCCCACTCCGGAAACAAACACACTTAATAATCGCATGCTGTATTCATGGGGTGTTGGTATCGATATTCTCACACACTATGATTTTACTTTAAAGTTTGAATGGAGTTTTAATGTGTTAGGTGAAAACGGTTTATATTTACACAGAAAGACCCTTTTCTGATTCTCCACATTTATGAAGATTGCTATTTACAGCAGGTTACTCGAAGAAGATAAACGAAGTGATGTTCAGTTTTTTTTTGATGAATTAGCCCGTCAAAAAATTGCAGCAGCAGTTTTTTTACCTTTTTATGAAGAAATAAAAGATCGGATCAATCTTCCTCTTGACACATCAACTTTTTATTTATCCGATGATCTTACGAATGATATAGAATTTGTGATCAGTCTTGGTGGCGATGGCACTTTACTGGATACTGTTGGATTAGTGAGAGATAAAGGAATACCGATCATGGGTATCAATTTCGGAAGACTTGGTTTCCTGGCAAGTATCGGCCGTGAGCAATTAGCAGATGCGGTGAAAGCATTAAAAAAGCAAACTTATGTGATCGATAAAAGAACAATGATCCACCTCGATGCAAGTATCTCTATGTTCGGCAATGTACCTTTTGCATTAAATGAATTTTCAATTCATAAAAGAGATACAGCACCTATGATAAAGATCCATACTTATCTTAATGGAGAATTTCTAAATACCTATTGGGCTGATGGATTGATTGTTGCCACCCCAACTGGTTCCACCGGTTATTCATTAAGCTGCAATGGACCTATTATGTTTCCGGAAGCCGGAAGTTTTTTAATAACACCAGTGGCGCCGCATAACTTAAATGTAAGATCGATCGTTGTACCTGATGATAATATCATTTCTTTTGAAGTGGAAAGCCGGTCAGACCAGATCATTTGTGCACTCGATAGTCGCCGGGAAATAGTAAGCAAAAATGTACAACTGGCAGTTAAGAAAGAAGCATTTTTACTAAACCTGCTTCGACTTACAGAAAATAATTTCCTTCAAACGCTGCATAATAAACTGACCTGGGGTCTTGATAAACGCAATTAAAACCCGTTCTCTTAACATTCCGTGAAATCATTTTATTTCAAGACAATCCGGGATAGTTTTTTTCGTTTTAAGAGACTGAATTCATATTTTGCAAGATGTTTCGGACACTATTACTTCTGACGGTTACCAGTTTATCTTCACTTTTTGTTTCTGCCCAGCCTGAAGCGGTGGTGCAGGAAGGTGAGTTTGGTATTGGCTTAGGGGCAGGTCATTACTTCGGAGACTTAAATACAAGGGCTCATTTGAACAGACCCAAGATCGCTGCAACCGCTTTCTTCCGTAAAAATTTTGGAAATTATATTGCTTTACGAGTAGGTGCAAGTTTTGCGCAATTAGGCTATTCCGATATTTATAACACGCATAATGAATACATGAAGGCCCGCAACCTCAGTTTTAATTCTAATGTTTGGGAATTAGCGCTGCAGGGTGATTTTAATTTTTTTCGCTTTATGCCTGGCGAACCTGGATATAACTTCACACCTTATATAACTTTTGGCATTGGTGTTTTTAATTATGATCCATTTGCAATGTTAGGGGGCCAAAAGTATTTTCTTCGTCCGTTGAATACAGAAGGACAGGGCAATTCTTTATATCCGGATCGCAAGCCTTATGGTTCTATGGCATTCAGTGTTCCTTTTGGCGCAGGTGTTAAGTATTGCATCAATGAACGCATTAATGTTGGTTTTGAAATTGTACATCGTGTAACAGGCACTGATTATCTCGATGATGTAAGCACCACTTATGTTGACCCATCTGTATTTCCTCCGCTGCCAGATGGCAGTCCTTCGCCGGCTTTTTTGCTGCATGATCGTTCTTATGAAGTCGGCGAACCAATTGGAATAGTGGGAAGGCAACGCGGCATCAGCACTCAGAGAGATCAGTTTATTACCGGAATTTTTTATATCTCATTCAACCTGCAGAGTTATAAATGCCCTTCAGCTAATTAAAGCATTAAAACTATTCTTTTTGAAGAACTACCTGTGTGTAGTTTTTTTATTTTCTTACCTTAATAGTGTTTAGAGCTTGATATGGCATAATAAATGCCGCTATTTTTTACTTATAATTAAACTAATAACCATGACACTAATTGGATTTTTAGTTCTGCTTGCAATAGCTGCCATTTGCGGAGCAATAGGACAATCACTAGCAGGGTATGACCTTGGCGGATGCCTTGTATCAATAATAGTTGGTTTTATAGGGGCATACCTCGGTATGTGGATCGCTGGCAAAATGGGGCTGCCTGAATTCTTTACGGTCAACATTCAGGGCAAGCCTTTTCCAATTATATGGGCGATAATCGGCTCAGCAATATTTACATTAATTATGGCATTATTGCGAAAGGCATTTATTGGTGGGAGGAGATTATGAATTTATTTTATAATTCAGGATCCAACTTATTGTCATTCTAAGTTGACACTGGATAGTTCCAAAATCAATTTCTTATTTTTTGAAATCCTGACTTCAAGATTTGTTTTAGTAACTTTGGTCGCTAAATTTTTATCGTAAGATGTCTGATCTATTAAGCCAGGTTGATAAAACTCGTCTTCCACGTCATATCGCCATCATCATGGATGGGAATGGACGTTGGGCAAAAGAACAAGGACAGGATAGGCTTTTCGGTCACTTTCATGGAGTTGAAAGCGTAAGAAATATTGTCGAAGGATGCGCCGAGCTTGGTGTTGAATATTTAACCCTTTATGCTTTCTCAACCGAAAATTGGGATAGACCCGAATACGAAGTAGTGGGGTTGATGGAGTTACTCGTTTCCACAATTCATAACGAAGTAGAGAGTCTTCATAAAAATAATATTCGACTACATGTGATAGGTGACATGAATATGCTCCCTGAGTATGCAAAAAAGGAATTGGAGGAGGCGCTGGTTCATACAAAGAACAATACTGGGTTGAACCTTGTTATGGCTTTAAGCTATAGCGGCAGATGGGAATTGCTTAATGCGGTTAAGAGCATAGCTCACAAAGTAAAAAAAGGAGAATTAGCTGTTGAAGATATAGACCAGGATACATTGCAACAGCACCTCGTTACAAGCGACTTTCCTGATCCCGAACTGATGATAAGAACCAGCGGCGAATACCGGATCAGTAATTTTCTTTTATATCAACTGGCCTATGCTGAATTATATTTTACCCATGTTCGCTGGCCGGATTTTAGAAAACAACACTTGTACGAAGCCATCATCGACTATCAGGGGAGAGAACGGAGATTTGGGAAAACAGGCGAACAATTAAAAACTGAAGAGATCAGCCATTAAATCAAGACAAATCAGTCATAATACCCAGCCAAATCAAATATAGAGGCTTGGTCAATGATGGAACTTTTTAATTTGGCCAATTTGTTTACTTTCTTTAACAAACACTTCAATTTTTTACCGTTAATTTGCCGCCTTTAAAGGCTGTCCCTGTGGATTTTTCAATGAACTCCTTTGGGATTTCAATATTGACTGAACTGATCAACTAACAATGCAAAGAACTCTACAAAGATTTTGTTTACTGTTTACGGTAGTTTTTACTTCCATTATCAGTGCAAATGCTCAAAACCCGACGGATACAGTACCGAAGCCCACTTCAGTTGATCCCAATCTTCTTGCATGGCAAAATGCTACACGGCCAAAAGAATATACGATCACAAGCATAAAAGTCACAGGTGTTTTTTACCTCGATTCAGCTATCGTTGCAAGCATATCCGGTTTACAGGTTGGTGATAAAATTTTGCATCCCGGCGGCGATGAATTTCCAAAAGCAATAGCAAATCTTTGGAAGCAACGTTTATTTTCAAACGTCGAGATCTATGTGACAAAAATTGATGGCGATAATATCGATATAGAGATCCATGTAATGGAAAGACCACGACTTGGTAACTATGATTTTAGAGGGATAAAAAAGACAGAAGAAGAAGAATTGATCGGGAAAATTGGTTTGGCGAAACAAACCATTGTAACAGAAAATACACGCCGTACCGCTGGTGAGGTTATAAAAAAATATTACGGAGAAAAAGGATACCACAATCTAAAACTTGAGATACAGGAAAGACTCGACACAAATTTTGTCAATTCCATATTCATGACCTTTATTATTGATAAAGGCGAGAAAGTAAAAGTGAATAACATCAATTTCTTTGGCAATGAAACTATTTCAGATCTTAAGCTAAAGAAAAAAATGAAAGGTACACATGAAGTGAGCCGTATAACTCTTTTCCCAGACAAAGATTCAACGATCTTTGGAGAAAACCCACGGACCACTTTTAAGGAATATATGCGTGACAAGGGTTTTTTGTCGATCACCAAAACAAAGAATTTTCTTGATCCCTGGTTCCGGTTTAAATTATTGTCATCTGCTAAATACAATGAAAAAAAATTTGGCGAGGACCAGGAAAAAATCATTGAATATTATAACTCCATCGGCTATCGCGATGCAATAATTGAAGATGTAAAACCTTATACGATCTCCAGTGGGAATATCAATATTGATTTTAAAATAAGTGAAGGCCATAAATATTATTTTGGAAACATTACATGGAAGGGAAATTCTAAATACACTGACTCGATACTCAATGTTATTTTAGGAATTCATAAAGGGGATGTGTATAATATCGAAACCCTGAACCAGCGGTTGGGTAAACAACTTACACCGGAAGGTGGCGATATCAGCGGATTATACATGGATGATGGTTATCTCTTTTTCCGTGCTGAGGCCGTGGAAACAGCCGTTTATAATGACACGATCGATCATGAAATAAGGCTTATTGAAGGTCCACAGGCAAGAATTAAGAATATAAAGATCTCTGGTAACGACAGAACAAAAGAACATGTGATCCGTCGCGAACTAAGAACAATACCGGGTGAGCTTTTCAGTCGTGCTGACCTTATTCGTTCGCAAAGGGAATTGGGCCAGCTAAATTATTTTAACCAGGAAACCATTGGTATCAACCCCCTCCCAAATCCTGATGACGGAACTGTTGATATTCATTATAAAGTAGAAGAAAAATCTTCTGATCAGTTAGAGCTTTCAGCAGGCTGGGGTGGTGGAATTGGTCTTACGGGAACATTGGGTGTTTCATTCAACAATTTTTCTATTAAAAACATTTTCAATAAAAAATCGTGGGATCCTTTGCCAACGGGTGATGGACAAAAGCTGAGCCTTCGATTGCAGTCAAACGGCAAACAATACAGCTCTTACAATTTTTCATTTACCGAGCCCTGGCTTGGCGGTAAAAAAAGAAACTCGTTAACCCTCTCTTTTTATAAAAGCAAATACGCTAACGGATATGATTATGGAACCGGTCGATTTAGTGACGAAATAGCTAAGAACAGTTTCATGAAAACAACAGGCTTCAGCGTATCACTTGGTAAGCAATTGAAATGGCCAGATGATTATTTCAGCCTTATTCATACAGTTAGCCTTACACAGTATAACATGAAGAACTACCCGATATTTCCGGGACTTGATAGCGGTCTTTCAACTAATATAAGTTATAAACTTACATTGCAAAGAAATTCTGCAGGGCCTAATCCGATATTTCCTACCAGCGGTTCTAACTTCCTGGCAAGTGTACAGTTTACCCCACCTTATTCTGCCTTTAATAAGAACATTGAATTAGAAAACTCGTATAAGCATCCTGAATATCACAAATGGAGATTTAATGCAGAGTGGTTTGTGCCGCTTGGTAAGCCAATGGGTGCAGAAAAAAACAGGCAGTTTGTTTTAAAGGTTGCAGCGAAGTACGGGTTTATGGGAAAGTATAATCGCAATCTGGAAATATCACCATTCGAAAGATTCCAGGTTGGTGATGCCGGAATGTCAAATAGTATGGGAGTATTGGGATACGATATCATCGCACACCGCGGCTACCCAATTTATCAAAACTCAAATCCCAGCATCAATCCAATTGATGATGTATCACAAGCAACAAGATTCTTTACCATATTTAATAAATACGTGCTGGAGATGCGGTATCCTTTCGTTACAAATCCACAAAGTACTATTTATGGCCTGGCATTTTTCGAGGCTGCAAATGGCTGGTATACTTTCAAAGATTATAACCCATTCCGTCTTCGACGCAGTGCCGGTGTTGGTATGCGCTTCTTCCTGCCGATGTTTGGTTTGCTTGGATTTGATTACGGTGTTGGGTTTGACCGGATACAACCCGGGCAGGGATTAAAATCGGCTACCAAGTTTACGTTTATGCTCGGGTATGAACCGGAATAAAAATATTTTTAATCAAACTTCATTACTACTATTTAACTTTCGTTGCGACGCTCCGTTCAACATATTGATCAATGTTCAGCAAATGCGTCGCAGTTTAACCAGAGCGAAGCGAAGGGTTCTGTAATTCTATTCATCATTAAAACATTTCAATATGAAAAAAGTATTGTTTGTAGTTTGTAGCTTTTGGCTCACATCAATTGCGGTAAATGCACAGAAATACGCCATTATTGATACCAAGTATATTCTGGACAAGTTGCCGGATTATAAAGATGCGCAAACGAAACTTGATGCCATTGCTGCTGGCTGGCAAAAAGAAATTGATGACCAACAAGCTGATCTTGATAAAATGTATAGAGATTTTGAGGCTGAACAAGTTATGCTGAGTGAGGAGCTCAAGAAAAAAAGAGAAGATCAACTATTCAATAAGGAGAAAGCTGTACGTGATCTGCAGCGTAAACACTTTGGTTTTGAGGGCGATCTATATAAGAAAAGACAAGAGCTTGTAAAGCCAATACAGGATAAGGTATATAATGCAATTCAGAAGCTGGCAGTACAGCGTAGTTATGATTTTATTTTAGACAAAAGTGAAGGAATTACCGTTATCTTTGCCGACCCAAAATTGGACAAGAGCGAAGATGTATTGAAGGAATTAGGGATAAAATAGCAGTAAAATTCGGTAGCCATAAAATGTTAAAGATTTCTGAAGAGGCAACTTTACTCCTCAGAAAATACTCATAAAAAACAATAACGTAAATCAAAATGAAAAAGATCATTGCATTTTTTGTGTTGGCTGCCGGCCTGGTTAGTGGCACTGTAGAGGCTCAAAACAAATTTGGATTTATTCGGGTGGATGAAGTAGTATCCCTGATGCCTGAATTGAAAAAGATTGATACCTTACTCCAAAGTTATCAAAACGATACTTTACCGAGAACGTATAATTATCTTTTGTCACAATACCAGTATTATGATAGCATCTCAAATGATTCTGCTCGTCAAACAGTAGTAGTTCGTCAGCAAGCTGCAAGACAAAGAGCAGATTATCTTGGTGAATTACAGAATTGGCAAGCTTCAGCTCAACAACTGATCGAACAAAAACAAAATTCCCTTTTACAGCCAGTATATGATAAAGTGCTTAAAGCAATTGATGAAGTAGCTAAAGAAAAAGGCTACAATTATGTATTCAACAGGGAGTCATTATTAGTGGGACCGCCGGCGGATAATTTATTGCAAATGGTCGCGGAAAAACTAAAAGTGAAGGTACCACCTGCTGGCGCTCAAACACAGAAACCAGCTCCAAAAACAAGTAACTAGGCTTTAAAACAAATATTTAAAAGAGGCTGTTGCTTACAACAGCCTCTTTTACTTTTGCACTATGTCTTCACTCACACCTATCGGCATTTTTGATTCTGGTTATGGAGGCTTAACAGTAATGCGGGAAATCGTCACCAAGCTTCCCCGTTACGATTATATTTATTTAGGAGATAATGCAAGGGCTCCTTATGGTCCACGATCTTTTGAAACTGTTTATCGTTATACATTGCAGTGTGTGAAATGGTTTTTTAACCAGGGTTGTCCGCTTGTTGTGCTGGCTTGTAATACAGCATCTGCAAAAGCACTGCGAACGATCCAACAAAATGACCTCGCTAAAATTGATCCGCAGAAAAGAGTATTGGGTGTAATAAGACCAACAACAGAGGTCATTGGTAATTATTCAGATACAAAGAACATTGGAATATTGGCTACAAGCGGAACAGTAAGTTCTAATAGTTATGTAATAGAGATCGAAAAGTTTTTTCCCCAGGTAAAAGTATTCCAGCAGGCATGCCCTATGTGGGTGCCGCTGGTTGAGAATGAAGAATATGATACACATGGTGCAGATTTTTTTGTAAAAAAGTATATCAACCAACTGCTTGATCAATCACCAGTAATCGATACTATTTTATTAGCCTGCACACATTACCCGTTACTTCATGATAAGATCAGGGAATTTACTCCGGCTGATATTAAAATTTTATCACAAGGTGAAATTGTTGCGAATAGCCTGGTCGATTACCTGCAGCGACATTCTGAAATTGAAAGAAAGTTAAGCCTGGGCGCAAGCCATCATTTTTATACGACTGATTCTACAGAAGATTTCGACAGGCATGCGGCGAATTTTTATGGTGCAGAAATAAGATCTTCTCATGTTGACCTGGATGCTAAAAAACTTTGATGCTCAAGGAACTGGACGCACAAGAGTGTCCTTCGACAGGCACTGGATAAACTTGCAATTAGGCCAAATCAAGGTATGACAGTTGGGCTCATAAAAAACTTCGATTGAGATTCAAAAATCTAAAATCCGAAACCTAAAATCTGCAATTGAACCCCTACCTTTGCCGTCCTTTCACAAACAGTGGAAAGTGGTGTTTCCGCTGGTGAATTAAATAACCCGTTTCTCCACGGGCATTTTTAAAAAGGAAAAATTAAGATTATGCCAGGTAAAAAAAGAACATATCAACCACATAAACGCCGCCGTAAATCAGTACATGGTTTTCGTAAGCGTATGAAAACTGCTGATGGACGTAAAGTATTATCAGCACGTCGCAGAAAAGGCCGTAAGAAACTGACCGTTTCTGACGAAAGAAAAGCGAAATAAAAACACTGGTCCTTGTAAGGATCTGAGAAGTTTAATATAATTTATAGCTCCGAACTTTCGGGGCTA
>DATDCP010000055.1:0-3735 GCA_036524255.1 Chitinophagaceae bacterium | reverse complement strand
TTATTTAGTACAGACATTCGTATATTCAACGACTCTAAACTTGCTTTGTATGAATTTCAAAAATCTTTTACCGGCAGCAGCATCGCTGCTTATTATTTCTTGTAACGATAATACTAAAGGCGTGATAACAGAAACAAAATTTAAATGGCCCGAAGGTGTGGCCGCACCAACGACAGAAAAGAAACCATATGAAATGGTAGCTCATGGAGACAAGAGAGTCGATAACTATTACTGGATGAATGACTTTTTTAAGAAAGGTCCGGACAGCAATAAGGTTGTTGATTATCTGAAAGCGGAAAATGTTTATGTAGACACAATGATGTCAAGTGCAAAAGAATTCCGGAAACATTTATATGATGAGCTAAAAGGAAGAATCAAGGAAAAAGATGAATCAGTTCCGTATAAGGATAATGGTTATTGGTATTATACAAGAGTAGAAGAGGGAAAGAATTATGCTGTTTACTGCCGTAAGAAAGAGACGCTGGACGCACCTGAAGAAATAATTCATAATGCAAACCAGGTTGGCGAAGGAAAACCTTATTACAGTGTAGCCGGTTTCGAAGTCAGCGATAACAATGAAATGGTAGCAATTGGTGAAGATGAAGTAAGCCGTCGTTTGTACAAACTAAGATTTAAGAACTTGAAAACAGGAGAGTATTCTTCGGAAACAATTTCTAATACTGAAGGTGGATCTTATGCATGGGCTGCGGATAATAAAACTGTTTTCTATATCATAAAAGATCTGAAAACGTTATTAGGTTTCCAGGTTTGGAGACATGAAGTAGGAACGGATCCACAAAATGATGTAAAAGTTTACGAAGAAAAAGATAATCGTCATTATATCGGTGTTGGAAGAACCAAGTCAAAAAAATATGTGGTCATTACTTCCGAATTAAGCGAGCAGCAAAGTGAACATCGTTTTTTAGATGCATCTGATCCAAAAGGTGAGTTCAAAGTTTTTCATCCACGTACAATGGGTTTGGTATATGATATCGATCATTATAATGATAAATTTTATATCCGCACTAATCTTGATGCTACCAATTTCCGTTTAATGGAATGTCCACTTACCAATACAACAAAAGAGAATTGGAAAGAAGTGATACCAAACAGGAAGGATGTTTATTTAGCAGGATTTACACTTTTTAAAGAGCATATGGTGGTATCAGAATTAAAAGAAGGATTGATGAATCTTCGTGTAATTGATCAAAAAGATAAAACAGAACATTACCTGCAATTTGATGAGCCTGCCTATCTTTCTTCCGTTGGGATGAATGCTGATTTTAATACTAACATGCTTCGTTTCAATTATACATCCATGATCACACCGGGTTCAGTGTTTGATTATAACATGGATACTAAAGCAAAGGAATTAAAAAAGCAAAATGAAGTTGTCGGAGGATATGATAAGGATAATTATGTAACTGAAAGAACATTTGCAACTTCAAGAGATGGAAAAAGAGTTCCCGTTTCAATTGTTTATAGAAAAGGAACTCAAAAGGACGGAAGTCATCCTTTATTGCTTTATTCATATGGCTCTTATGGTGCCACTTCATATGCAACTTTCAATAGTAACAGGCTCAGTTTGCTTGATCGTGGTTTTGTATATGCATTGGCGCATATACGTGGCGGACAGGAGATGGGTCGCGAATGGTATGATGATGGAAAAATGATGAATAAGAAAAATACATTCAATGATTTTATTGATTGTGCTGAATTTCTGATCAAGGAAAAATATACTTCCATAGGGCATGTATATGCAATGGGCGGTAGTGCTGGTGGCTTGTTAATGGGTGCCATTACAAATATGCGTCCTGATCTATGGAATGGTATCGTTGCACAGGTCCCTTATGTGGATGTGATCACGACTATGAGTGACGCAAGTATTCCATTAACGACAGGAGAATATCTTGAATGGGGTAATCCGGCTAACAAGGAGGAATATTTTTACATGAAGTCTTATTCACCATATGATAATGTTGAAGCAAAAGCTTATCCGAATATGTTGATCACAACTGGACTTCATGATAGCCAGGTCCAATATTTCGAACCGGCAAAATGGGTTGCTAAGATGCGTGAAATGAAAACAGATAAGAACATTATCCTCTTTAAAACAAACATGGAAGCCGGTCATGGAGGTGCTTCGGGACGCTTTAGAGCACTGGAAGACGTTGCCTTAATTTATGCCTTCTTGTTTTCACTAGAGGGGATTACTGAATAAAAGCATTAAAAACATGATTTTCAGTCCCGCATGGCGGGACTTTTTTATTATTATGCAGAGGATGGCTGCCATAAAATGCTCAATTTTGCGTTTAATTAGGAAAAACCACGGCTTTTGAGTCAAAAACGGCTGATACTGATCTTCGTTACCCTTTTGTTTGCTGTACTGGAAAGCTTTGCTCAGATTCCTGCACAGGATAATAAACCTCTTTCTAATCTCCGAAGGAAAAAAATTGCTGTGGTTGCCGACACGATCCGCATCGATACATTCAGTGTTATTCCCAATACTTTTTTAATAGAAAATTTTAGTGATTCAGCTTACTTTTTTGATAATATAAATGCTTTGTTGAAATGGAGATCTATACCATCAGCTGATAGTGTTACGATCGTTTACAGAGTTTTTCCTTATAAATTTAATTCGGTTGTACAACGACTGAGTTTCGACAGTGTAGCATATAAATTTTATGCAAAGCCATTTGAGTTTGGCCAGAATGAGCAACAACTTGCAAGAGGACTTTTTGATTTTGGTAATCTTCAATACAATGGAAGTTTTGGCCGTGGCGTTTCTTTTGGCAATAGCCAGGATGCAGTTGTTAATTCAAATTTCAATCTTACTTTAAATGGATTGTTGGGGGATAGTATTGAGATCAATGCAGCCATTACAGATAATAATTTACCGATACAGCCAGATGGAACTACCCAACAACTAAATGAATTCGACCAGGTGTTTTTGCAGTTTAAAAAAAGAACCTGGAACTTGAATCTTGGTGATATTGACATTCGGGAGAATAGAAGTTATTTTCTTAATTTTTATAAACGATTGCAGGGAATTTCATTTGAAACAAATAATAACATTTCAAAAAATACTGCTTCAAGGACTTTCTTAAGTGGATCAATAGCTAAAGGAAAATTTACCCGCAATATTTTCCAGGGATTGGAAGGTAACCAGGGACCTTACAGGCTTACAGGTGCTAACAATGAGTTTTTCTTTATCGTTCTTGCCGGAACAGAAAGAGTTTTTATTGATGGTGAATTATTACAGCGTGGAGAAGATCAGGATTATGTGATCAATTATAACTCGGCCGAGATCACTTTCACACCACAAAGAATGATCACCAAGGACAGCCGTATACAAGTGGAGTTTGAATATGCTGACCGGAATTATCTGAATGCGAACCTTTATGTGTCACAAGAATTCATAATGAGTAACAAATTAAAATTATTTGTCGGGTTTTTTAATAACAGTGATTCAAAGAATTCACAGATCAACCAAACATTGGATGACAAGCAAAAAACATTTTTGACAAATCTCGGCGATAGTGTGCAAAATGCGTTTTATCCCTCTGCTATTATTGACACGGTATTTGATGCGGGGAAAATCTTGTATGAAAAGCTTTATTACAATCCAGGCACAGGCGTAGATTCTTTTTACCAATATTCTGTTGACCCGTTTGCAGCAAAATATAACCTTGCTTTTAGTGATGTGGGAGAGGGAAAAGGTAATTATGTTCCCGA
>DATDCP010000054.1:0-2240 GCA_036524255.1 Chitinophagaceae bacterium | reverse complement strand
CAGACATCTTTTTTTACTGCAGTATTCATTCTTTAATTCGATCAATGCCTGTGAATCATGGGCATTTTTATTTTTTAACCCGGTTTGTTCAAATCCTTTGGTTATTGAATTTGATTCCGCCGTTATTTCCTCCAGCCATTGCAGTGCTCTATCCTTAAATTTTTGCTCTTTATTAAAATGTCCGTAAGCAAAAAGCACCGTGCATACTGTGTTAATAAGAATATTGTCGACCATTCCTTCACCAAGATTTTTCTTTTTAAAGGAAGATTGCTCATCAAAACGATAATGATAATGCCAGTAATCATTAGCGGTCACATCCAACCATTTCTTAACATCTTTGACGGAATTCGACTCTCTGATTTTAGAGAACAAATGTTCTGAATGATGGATGAGCATAGCCAACTGTGCCAACCGGATAGTGGGAAAGTTTCCGGGTCGCATTCGAAGGAAGAAAGGTGTATAGGTATTTTGCTTGAGTTTGTATTTGCTTTTATAGAATCCATATTCTTTTTGTAACATGATCGGATAATCTTCTTTGAATTTTCCATTCAGCAAATTTGACTGTCCAATTAATAGTGCTTCTAACTGGTGAATTTGATTTTTATGTTTTGCCAATATATTTACCGAAATATTGCGAGCCATTGTTTCAAAAGCATCTGCATTTATTTTTATTCCGAAGTTTCTTGCCAATAACCACCAGAATGTCTCTTCCCAATGATGATTGTTTTGATCAAGATATGTTTCAACAATAGCAGATTTCCTTATAAGTCTTTCCGCAAGTAATCTTTCTTTCCAGCTTTGCAATACAATTGTTTTTATTGATGAAATATTTTTTTCACAAGGAATAAAACCCTGTGCATTCATCAGGTCTTCGTATCGCTGAAGAAAAATTTTTGCAACCCTGTTATTTAATTTCAATACCGGCATACTATAATCAGGAAAATCATCTTCCCAAACAACATGAAGAATGACATTATTATAATTCTTATCTTTTTGATGATTGTGCCTGTTCCAATCAGAAGAACGTAAATGGAGTTCAATATTCCCTGCCCATGTAGTTTTGCCAATTTTAATTTTTGCATCGTTAAAATCAGGGCCCTGGTTAGTATTATATGTGCCGGGAAAAATAACTTGTATTGTTTCTCCTGAAGTAGATTGTAACTCGCCTTTATTGAAATACTGGAATTGCCAGATAAATTGGAGGAGGCGTTCGGTCATACCCCCTGTCCCCCTAAAGGAGGAACTTAGATCAAGACTTTCTGACCTACTCTTAGTAGTCATTTAAAGATGGTTAAAATGGTCTGATGGTTAAGTTACTGAATTCACGAAAAACAACCAACAATTCAACTTTCAACCATTTATCTTTTTTAGTTCTCTTACTACCCTGCTTACCGGCAAGCCCATCACATTATAAAAATCTCCATTGATAGATTTAATTCCAACCACGCCGATCCATTCCTGTATAGCATAAGCGCCGGCTTTATCATAGGGCTTGTATTTATCAACATAAAATTCAATTTGTTCCAATGTGAGCTTGTGGAATTCAACTTCGGTAACATCAGCAAATGAGATCTCATCCTCTCCTTTCCTGATAACAACACCAGTGATCACTTTATGTTTTTCTCCTGAAAGAGCAAACAGGATGCTTACTGCTTCTTCACGATGTACCGGTTTGCCAATAATACTTTCCCCAAGAACAACGATCGTATCAGCAGCAAGTATTGTTTGATTTGGAGAGATCAATTTCTGTACGGCAGCAGCCTTTTGTTGAGCAATATAAACTGCGATTTCTTCAGGCTCTAAACCTGGAGGATAATCTTCAGGGGTTTCTTTTACAAAGATTTCAAAGGGGATTTCGGCCCATTCCAACAATTGCTTTCTGCGTGGTGATTGTGATGCAAGAATTATCTTGTTCATAAATAGAAATAAAAAAATATCATTGATAAGATCCCTGTGAGCATTACCAGTTTTGTCCAATTACTTAAACGATGATAATCGTTATGCTCTTTCGCTCTGAACAATTGAAGAAATATCAAAACAAACGGGACAATAATAAATACAATTGAGTATGTCATAGCCCACCACCATTCAAATCTTGCGACATATACTTGTAAAATAATAAGCAATGCAAGTATAACTATAAGCCAGACTGCGATATAAACCTTAGCGGCATTCACGCCCCATTTAATTGGCATTGTACGACATCCGTACTTTTCATCTCCCTTCATATCTTCTATATC
>DATDCP010000053.1:0-24232 GCA_036524255.1 Chitinophagaceae bacterium | reverse complement strand
TCAAAGTCAACCAGGTCATCAGTATTGTAAGAGTTACTCAATGAAAGCATCGGTACCAAATGCTGAACTGTTGGAAAATCTTTTGTAAGACCTTTTGCTACTCTTTGTGTTGGTGAATCTGCAGTTATAAGTTTTGGGTTTTCTGCTTCAATTTTCTCCAATGCCTTATAAATCTGGTCATATTCAAAATCAGAAATGAGCGGATCGTTTAATATATAATAACGGTATTCATGAAAGCGTAAAGCATCGCGAAGTGATTCAAGATCTTTGGCGCCAATATCCTTTTTCTTAATTAAGGAAATAGTATCTGCTTGTAACTTTTTCGTTTGGTCTTTGCTATACATTGCTGAAAGTTAAGACAGTAAAAATAATTTTTTGGCTCAAGAAACAATTTCATGAAACAGTAAAGGACAAGCATCGTGTAATTTGTACACAATTCCTATCTTTAATGTCCAAAACTTTTCAATGAAAAGAATATTTCTGCTGCTTTGTGTTTTTCTACTTGCAAATTTTTGCCAATCACAATTACTAAGCTGGACACCCGAATTTCCCAAAGACAATGATAATGTGACCATCACGGTTGATGCTACAAAAGGTAACCAGGCTCTGTTAAATTTTGCAGGAAATGTGTATGTACATGTGGGTGTAATAACAAATTTAAGTGCCGGTCCAACCAATTGGCGTTATTCAAAATTTACATGGGGCTCGACCGAAACCGCAGCTCTCGCTACTTCTGCCGGCACAAATAAATGGTCATATACTATTAATAATATCCGAACTTTTTTTGGAGTGCCTGCTGGTGAAATTATTTTAAGGATTGCCATTCTCTTTCGTGCAGGAAATTGTACTGATTGCCTGGCCCAGAGAAACGCTGATCAAAGCGATATGTATGTGCCGGTTTATGATAATAATCTTGCAATTCGTTTTAATGTTCCTTTGATGCAGCCATTGTACACTCCCATTCCTGAGCCGATCAACAAAATGTTTGGAGATAATATAAACATCACGGCAGTTGCAAGTGGTACTTCCAATATGAGATTGTTATTAAACGGAAATGTAATTCAAACTGCAAATAATGTTACATCGATCAGCGCTAATCCAACATTGACCGTTGCCGGCAATCAAACATTGATTGCAGAAGCAGTAGTTGGTGCCGTTACAAAAACTGAAACGATAAATTTCTTTGTTGCCAATGGACCAACAGTCGCGGCATTACCTGTTGGAGTAAGAGATGGAATTAATTATGAAGCAGGAAATACCTCCGTTGTTTTGGTTTTATATGCACCGGGTAAAAATCGTGTATCGGTGATTGGTTCTTTTCCTGGGGGAAGTTGGACTGAACAGACAACAAACCAAATGAACAAAACGCCAGACAATAATCGCTGGTGGATAAGGATCACCGGTCTTACACCGGGAATGGAATATTCGTTTCAATATTTGGTAGATGGGCAGTTGAAAGTTGCCGACCCCTATTCAGAAAAAATTCTTGATCCTCTTAATGATGGGAGCATTCCTGCAAGCACATATCCTAATCTAATGCCTTATCCTTCACAAACAACAGGTATAGTAAGTGTGTTGCAAACAAATGCGCCGCCTTATGCATGGCAGGTTCCCAACTTTTCAAGACCAGATAAAAGAGGCCTGATCATTTATGAGCTATTGCTAAGAGATTTTTTACAGGCACATGATTGGAAAACATTGAGAGATACACTGAGTTACTTCAAAAGACTAGGCATAAATGCAATTGAGATAATGCCATTTAATGAATTTGGAGGAAACAACAGTTGGGGTTATAATCCCGATTTTTTTCTTGCACCTGACAAGTATTATGGAACAAAAAATAGTTTGAAAGAATTCATCGATTCATGTCATTCAAAAGGAATTGCAGTGATAATGGATATTGCGTTAAATCATGCAACAGACCAATGCCCTCTTGCCGCTTTGTATTGGAACAGCGCTACCAATCAACCAGCAACTAATAATCCATGGTTTAATGTAACTGCAACGCATCCTTATAATGTGTTTAATGATTTTAATCATGAGAGCTTGGATACCCGCTATTTTACCAGCCGTGTAGTAGAGCATTGGCTTACAGAATATAAACTGGATGGTTTCCGCTGGGATCTTTCAAAAGGGTTTACCCAAAACCTTCAGTGCGGAGGAAGTACTACCGATGAAGCCTGTATCGCTATTTACCATGCAGACCGTGTAGCTATCTGGAAAGGATATTATGATACTATGCAGGTGAAATCTCCGGGCAGCTATTGTATACTCGAACATTTTGCTAATAATACAGAGGAGATAGAACTTTCAAATTATGGAATGATGCTTTGGGGAAACAGCAGTTATAATTTTGAAGAAGCAGCTATGGGTTGGGTACCTACGTCAAATTTTGAATATGGAATTTTTAAAGTAAGGAACTGGACACAACCGCACCTGGTTACTTATATGGAAAGTCATGATGAAGAAAGAATGATGTATAAAAATCTTCAATTTGGTAATACTGCTGGCATTTATAATACCAGGGATCTTTCCACAGCTTTGAAGCGAATGGAAATGTGTGCTTCATTTTTTACTATGATACCCGGGCCAAAAATGATCTGGGAGTTTGGAGAACTTGGATATGATTACAGCATAAACTACTGTACAAATGGTACCGTAAATAACAATTGCCGTCTTGATCCCAAACCCATTCGCTGGGATTATATGCAAAACCTCAGTCGACAAAGATTGTATGACATTTATTCGACGTTATTAAAGCTTCGTTTTCATCCTTTATATAAAAATGGATTTTTAACTGACCGGGTGACACAAAACCTTGCTGGTGCATTCAAATGGTTGCAGATAACAACAGATACCTCGAATGTTTGTATCATCGGAAATTTTGATGTGAATGCAACAACAGGTACTGTAACCTTTCAAAATGCGGGTACCTGGTATGATTATTTAAATGGAAATACTTTTGCAGCTACTGGTGCTCCGCAAACTATAAGCCTGCAACCGGGAGAATTTCATCTTTATCTTAATCGAAATATTACGAATGTGATAACAACACCTGTTAGTAATATTAATAATCAGCCTGTAACTTTCAAAGTGAATGTTTATCCCAATCCTTTAATTGAAAATGGTGTTCTGGAAATTGAAAATGAAGAATCAGGGGCCGCTTCTATGCAATTATATAATGGATCAGGGCAAAAGGTGTTTGAAAAATTCCTGGGAGTATTGGCAAAGGGCCTACATAAAATTTCACTTGATAAAAGTGAAAGAAAAAGTTTTTCACCCGGAATTTATTTACTTCGCATTTCTGTAAAGAATCGTGCGCAAACGAAAAAGCTATTATTGTACTAATGCTATTATAAATTACTATGACTGCTGAATCATTTAAAAAGTTGAAGACCGCTGAAGCTGAAAAGATCAGTCATATTGATTATTTCAAAATTGCGATATCAGTTGATTGCGTCATTTTTGGTTTTGAGAAAAAAGAACTAAGGGTGCTGCTTATCAAATCGGATCTTGAAGAGTTTGCGGGGAAGTGGTCTTTACTCGGTGACCTGGTAAAAGTGGAGGAAGATCTGGATAGTGCACCGTATCGTGTGTTAAGACAAAGAACTGGATTAGATGATGTGTTTCTTCAACAGGTAGGAAGTTTTGGAGCCATCAATCGTCACCCATCAGGTCGTGTTATTACTACTGCTTATTATTCTTTAATAAATATCCGCAATCATAAATTAGAAATTACAGATAACGAAGTACACTGGCATTCATTAAAAAATCTTAAGGATCTTGCTTTCGATCATAAACAAATTATAGAATCCTGTTTGGAAAGACTTCGGATACAGATCATGGATGAGCCTGTTATTTTTAATTTGTTGCCGGAAAAATTTTCATTGAGAGAATTGCAGGATCTCTACCAGGCTATTCTAGGAATAAAACTGGATAGGAGAAATTTCAGGAAAAAAATCGCATTAAAGAACTGGTTGGATGATCTTGATGAAATGGAAGACGATGTCCCGCACCGTCCCGGTAAGCTTTATAAGTTAAAGACAGTTTTGAAGAAAAATAAGCTTATTGAAGTCGCAGAGAAAACTAAATAAAAGCATCTCTCTTTTTTCGGAGCAGCGATTAAAAGATAAAATAGCTCTTAATATTTTTCAACCATTTTGGCTTGTGATTATTAGAGAAGTTGCATTGTAATCCGTTGATTGGTGAAAGATTAAATAAAAAAAAGTTGCATAAAATATTGTTGGTTTCATAAATGTGTCTAAATTACACACCCAAATAGTATATTTTACTCACGATAACTACTAAATGATTGCTTATGTCCTGCAAAAATCTGCTTAAATCAGTAGCTGTTATTATTCTGCTATGTGTCTCGCAGTTAATAATAGCTCAAGACAGAGTTATATCCGGGAGGGTAACTGACTCTAAAGATACAGCCGGTGTTCCGGGTGTTACAATAACAGCAAAGGGAACAAAGACTGGAACCGCCACAAAAAGTGACGGTACATTCACACTCACTGTGCCATCCAATGTTACTACTCTTGTTATCAGTTCTGTTGGTTATGCCACACAGGAAGTTTCTATTGGAGGACAGACCTCTCTGGAAGTTGCATTGGTTGCAACAGGAGGCAACTTGAATGAAGTAGTAGTGACCGGTTATGGAACTGCACGAAGAAAGGACCTCACTGGTGCCACAGCCACTCTAAGAGAGAAAGATTTTAATAAGGGAACTTATACTTCCCCTGATCAATTAATTCAGGGTAAAGCTGCCGGTGTTATGGTACTTAATAACACTGGACAACCAGGAGGCTCAACTACAGTCAGAATCAGGGGTAGTTCTTCCATCCGGTCTGGCAATCAGCCTTTATTTGTTGTTGACGGAGTTCCACTGTCTGGCGGTTCTGCCCGACCCGCTGGCAATGGAGGCGATTTTGGAAATGATGGAGGCAATCCTCTCAACTTCATCAATCCTAATGATATTGCCAGTATGGAAATATTAAAAGATGCATCTGCTACTGCCATTTACGGTTCAAGAGGTGCAAATGGGGTAATTTTAATTACTACTAAAAAAGGCAGATCAGGTGCTCCTACAGTAGATGTAAGTGCTTCCGTAGGTGCTTCCAACGTTTTAAAAAAATTAGAAGTTTTAGATGCTGGTGAATACAGGCAGGCTTTAAGAGATTACTCAATTACGGGTGGTGATTTCGGGGGAGATGTCGATGCATTTGATGCCATTAGCCGTACAGCGATAACACAAAACTATAATGTGGCAGTTGGAGGCGGGACTGAAAATGGGCGGTATCGCATTTCTGCGGGATATCTTAATCAGGAAGGCGTAATAGAAGAATCCAGGCTGAATAAGCTCTCGACCAACATAACGACCAGTTTCAGATTTTTAGAAAGTAAAAAATTAGGACTTGAAATGAATTTGCTTGTTACACAAAGCAATGAGAAAATAGCACCTATTTCAGCTTTTGTTGGATTTACTGGTAATTTAATATCCCAGGCACTTCAATGGAATCCTACACATGCTTTAGTTAAACCTGGTACAGACTCAGCCTGGATAGATCCGGCAGTAGGCGCTACTACTATTAACCCTCTTGCACAGCTGAGGTATTATGATGACAAGGCAAAGGTTAATACCGTTATTGCCACCATATCTCCCTCTTACAAAATAACCAATGACCTGGAATATAAATTTTCTTATAGTATTAATCGCCAGGTGGGAGTTAGAAGAGGAGAGGTGAACAGACTCTTAAATGTTGCCGGCATCGAAGGCAGGGGTGCCGCATTCATAACAAACCAGGAACAAACAAATACACAGCTCACAAATACCCTTAACTTCAACAAACAACTGAGTACGAAGTTTAATTTAAATGCAGTTGCAGGTCATGAATGGTTGACTTTTGATTCAAGAGGAAACGGAACAAGAGCCCTGGATTTTGCAAATGTTGGGTTACGTTATTATGACATCATGCAATATTCTACCCAAACCAGCAGGGAGACCTTTTCTTTTGCAAATCCTACAACCGAACTGCAATCTTTCTTTGCCCGGGCTATTGTAAATTATAACGATAGGTTCTTGGTAACGGGAACAATCAGAGCGGATGGTTCTACCAGGTTTGGTGAGAATAATAAGTATGGATATTTCCCTTCTGTTGGTGTTGCATGGAATGTATCACGTGAAGATTTTTTGACAGATAATAATGTCGTAAGCAATTTGAAATTACGCCTGGGATGGGGGCAAACCGGTAACCAGGAATTTCCTTCAGGTGCTTCTTTAGACAGGTTTGTAGTTAGACCAGGAGGCCAAGGGTTTGTTCAGTCTAATTATGGTAACCCTGACTTAAAATGGGAAACATCAACAACTACAAATGTGGGAATTGATTTCAGCATTTTTAAAGATAGACTTAGCGGATCCATTGATTATTTTAATAAGAAAACTACAGATGTATTGTTTGAACAAACTATTGCTCAACCCGCACCCAGTGGAAGGATCTGGGTCAACTTAGATGGCTATGTTTTAAATAAAGGCATTGAAATAATGTTATTAGGTAATTTGATGAGAAGCCAGGATATTACTTGGAATCTCGGAACAAATATTTCATTCCTGGATAATATCGTAGAAGGGTTAACCGGTTTTTATGAAACAGGTGCACTTAGAGGACAAGGTTTTTCTAATGTAACAGCCCAAAGAGTGATAGCCGGACAGCCATTAAATGTTTGGTATCTCAGACAGTTTGAAGGGCTTGATAAATCGACGGGCCAAAGTGTCTATACGGATGCTGGAAATTCACTCTTTTACTCTGACAGTCCTAATCCTGATGTGCTTTTAGGAATATCAACAGATTTTAGTTATAAAAAGTTTACGGCAACCATTAATATGAGTGGTACGTTTGGACATTATGTATTCAATAACACGGCAGCTTCGGTATTAGGAATAGGTAATTTAGGAACCAGGAATATAGCGAAAGACCTGATTGGAGGTGAAGTTAAAGAAGCTCTTTCCAATGCTCCTGCTCCATCTACCCGTAACCTGGAAAAAGGTAATTATCTTAAGATGACCAATGCTACTATTGCTTACAGGGTAGGTAATGTAGGAAAAAATCTTAGGAACCTGAATATTTCACTTACTGGTCAAAATTTGTTTGTTATTACTAACTATAAAGGTTTTGATCCGGAAGTTAATACAGATGGAGGCGTCGGTGGAATACCTTCGCTTGGTATTGAGTATATACCATATCCTTCTGCCAGATTTATTTCTTTAGGAATTACTTTTTCATTATAGTTTAAAACGTTTTTATATGAAACATAATAAAATATTATTGAGTTTCTTTGTAGTTGCACTCGTCGTTATTTCCTGTACGAAACTGGACGAAAGATTTAGGAGTGAACTGGCGGCAGGCAACACAGGTAGCATTACTCCTGGTGAATTACTCGTAAGTGCATATTCATCAATGCAAGGTACGTTCCAGGGAAATGGTAACCTGATTTCTTCAGCGCAGGTTACTACGGATGAAACAATTGTGCCTACTCGTGCAGGCGACTGGGATGATAATGGGGCGTGGAGATCTTTGTTTCTTCATTCATGGAATGCAGACCATAGTTTTTTAAGTGGTGCTTATAGTGCTTTATTGGGAGCACAGTTCGCAGCTTCCAATGTATTGCAGTTTAGTCCTTCCCCTCAACAAGCTGCAGAAGCAAGATTTATAAGAGCTTTATCTATCTATTGGGTGTTAGATGGCTGGGACCAGGTGCCGTATAGAGAAAACCTGACTGATTATAAAATAGTTCCAAAAACTCTAAAAGGAACCGAGGCTGCGGACTTTATTATAAGCGAGTTAACTGCCATCATGGCCACGCTCCCCGATGGCTCGCCTACATCTGCAACTGTCGCAAGCAAAGATGCTGCACGGGCTTTATTAATGAAGGTATATTTAAACAAAGGGGTATATGCAAACAGGGCGGCACCAACTTTTGCAGCTGCGGATATGACCCAGGTAATTACTCTGGCTGACCAAATAATTAATAGCACTAAATATGCTTTGAATGATAATTTCTTCGACGCCTTTGCTCCCGACAATGATGTTAAATCAAAAGAAAGCATCTTCTCTTTTTTAAATACCGGCACTTCCGCAAGAGGAACTGATGCAATGCGTGGATTTCAATATATGGTAAATCATTACAACATGAACCCGGGTGGATGGAATGGTTGGTCAACACTTTCTAACTTTTATGATAAGTTCGAGGCAGCCGATAAGAGAAGAGGAGGTTATTATAACTATCCTGGAGCACTTCCAAACCCCGGCCAAAGAACAAACGCTGGGTTTCTTATAGGGCAACAATATGATCTAACTACAGGTGCAGCTCTGAACGCCAGAAACCCTGCTAGTGCTCCGCTGGCTTTTACCCCGGCGGTGAAAATAAGGGAAACTGATCCAAATACTTTGGAATTGGCAGGAATAAGAGCAGTTAAATATGTTTTTGATTATGGAACTAGTGGAGATTTTAAAAAGAACGATTATGTTATGTTCAGATATGCTGATGTTTTACTTATGAAAGCAGAGGCAATGTTAAGATCAAACAATGCTGCCGGTGGTTTAACTATTGTAAATACCGTACGTGCAAAAAGAGGTGCGACAGCGTTAGCTACTCTCGATCTGAATGCCATGCTTGATGAAAGAGGAAGAGAAATGTATTGGGAGAGTTGGAGAAGACAAGACCTGGTACGGTTTGGAAAATATTTATTGGCCTGGCAGGAAAAACCGGCGGATGGAGGTACCAAAAATCTTTTATTCCCTATTCCAAGCAGTCAGTTGGCTGTTAATCCGAATCTCACACAAAACCCTGGCTATAATTGATATAATTGTAGAATATAAGCAGTACTTAAAAAGGTCATTTGAAAAGATGGCCTTTTTAGTTTTCAGTTATACCGTTAGCTTGCAATATCGAATATGAAAAGATGTGTAGTTATTTTTTGTATCCTATTATTTGCCGCAAACTTTTTTTCCTGCAACGAAAAAAAGCAGTTAGCTCTTTTTACTCTTGAAAATAATACAGGTATCAACTTCATCAATAAAGTCGAAAACACAAAGGACTTCAACATTTTCACTTATAGAAATTTTTATAATGGCGGCGGTGTCGCTATTGGCGATATCAATAATGACAGTTTACCGGATGTGTTTATGACTTCCAATATGGGGGGGAATAAACTTTATTTAAACAAAGGAAATTTTAAGTTTGAAGATGTTTCAATTAAAGCAGGGATTGAAGAAAAAGGAAAATGGAATACAGGCGTGGTGATGGCTGATATTAATGGTGATGGGTGGCTTGATATTTATGTTTGCAATGCGGGTATTGATAAATGGAAGATCCAGGATGGCAATAAGCTTTTTATAAATAATCATGACCTGACATTTACAGAAAAAGCAAACGAATACGGATTGGATGAGAAAGGTTACACTACACATGCCGCTTTTTTTGATTATGATCTTGATGGCGACCTGGATTGTTATATTCTGAATAATAGTTTTATCCCTGTAAATACACTGAGTTATGAAAGCAAAAGAGAGCTTCGTGCGGAAGATTGGCCTGTAGAAAATTTTGTGAAAGGCGGTGGTGATAAATTATTGCGAAATGATGACGGACATTTCATAGATGTAAGTAATGAAGCAAATATTTATGGCAGTTTGATCGGGTTTGGTCTTGGCGTAACAGTGGGGGATGTAAACGGTGATCATTATCCTGATCTGTATATCTCAAACGATTTTTTTGAAAGGGATTATTTATATATCAATCAGCAAAACGGAACATTTAAGGAAGAACTACAACAATGGATAGAACATACAAGCCTTGCTTCTATGGGCGCCGACCTTGCTGATATAAACAATGATGGCTACCCCGATATTTTTACAACAGATATGCTACCGGCTGATGACTATCGTTTAAAAACAACCTCCTCATTTGATGGGTATGATATTTATCACAAAAAAGAACTCCAGGGATTCTATCATCAGTTTCAGCAGAATGCTTTACAGGTAAATAATGGCAATGGAAAATTTCTGGAAACAGCCTACTTCAGCGGTGTTGCAGCCAGCGATTGGAGTTGGGGAGCCTTGATGTTTGACGCTGATAATGATGGGATGAATGATATCTACGTTTGTAATGGTATTTATAAAGATCTGATCGATCAGGATTTTATTGACTTTTTTGCCAATGATATAATTCAGAAAATGGTAATGTCAGGGGAGAAAAAAGAGGTGCAGCAAATTGTTGATAGCATGCCTTCTGTTCCGATATTGAATAAAGCATTTCGAAATAATGGCAATCTTAAATTTTCTGATGAAGGCATTAATTGGGGATTTACTCAGCCCTCATTTTCCAATGGCGCTGCTTATGGCGACCTGGATAATGATGGCGATCTTGATCTAATAGTGAATAATGTGAACATGCCATGTTTTATATATAGGAATAATAGTCGGCAGATCAATGGCAATCACTTTATATCATTTCAATTGGAAGGTAAAGCGCCAAATAAGTTTGCGATTGGTGCTAAAATCGAAGTGCAAATCGATTCAGCAACTTTAACACGGGAATTGATACCGAGTCGGGGATTTCAATCAAGCACAGACTATAGAATTGTGATCGGCCTTGGAAATAAAAAACCGACTTCCGTAAAAATTATTTGGCCTGATAGATCAGAATCTTATCTCAAAGATCCTGCTGTGGATAAAAGTCATCTTATACGACAACCAGATAGTGCGATTCAAACTGCAATGCCATCATCAATTCTTCCTGTTCTGACAGAACCCGGAAACCAGCAATTTGATAAACATGTTGAGAATACATTGTTTGTAGATTATTATACTGAAAGAAATATTCCCGTGATGTTGTCAAGAGAAGGACCTAAAGCTGCCGTTGGAGACGTAAATAAAGATGGTTTGCAGGATATTTTTATTGGCGGCGCAAAAGGACAGGCTGGACAATTATTCTTTCAAGCCAGAAATGGATTTGTAAAAAGCACTCAAAAAACTTTTGAAGCAGATAAAGAATTTGAAGACATAGCTGTTTTATTTTTTGATTGCGATAAAGATGGTGATGAAGATCTCTTTGTTGGTTCAGGTGGGAATGATTTGCCGCCAAGACATCCTTATTTAGAACATCGGCTCTATAAGAATAATGGAAGGGGAAATTTTGAAAAAGATACATCAGCTTTTGCAGGAAATAATTCAAACATAGCAGTAGCCGTTGCAAATGATTATGATGGCGATGGTGATCTTGATCTCTTTGTTGGCGGCAGAAGCTTATCCTATAACTATGGAACCGATCCACAAAGCTATATTTATGAAAATAACGGCAAAGGACATTTTAAAGATGTAACCCAGGATCTAAACCATGCTATTGCAAGTATTGGAATGGTGACTAGTGCAGCATGGGCCGATGTAAATTCAGATAAAAAAAATGATCTGATCATTGTTGGCGAATGGATGACGCCACGAATATTTTCTTATAGCAATGAAAAGATGAATGAACTAACCACTACCATGAACAATATGTTTGGATGGTGGCAATCAGTAAACGCAGCAGATCTTGATGACGATGGTGATAATGATCTTGTACTGGGAAATTATGGGGATAATTTTTACTTGTATCCTGACCAGCAACACCCGGTAAAGCTCTGGATGAATGATTTTGATAAGAATACAATATCGGATAAGGTTTTTTCAAGAACAATAGATGGAAAAGATGTTCCCGTTTTCTTAAAAAGGGAGTTTACAGACGCATTGCCATCATTGAAAAAAGAAAATTTAAAGCATCACGAGTTTGCAAAAAAAACAATACAAACACTCTTTGACCCGGTATCAGTGCGATCTTCTGCTGTAAAAACATTTAACTACAGTAATAGTGTAATTGCCTGGAACGAAGGCAATGGAAAGTTTACAATAATGGTATTGCCATTGCAGGCGCAGCTGTCGAGTGTAAATGCAGTAATTTGTAAGGACATTAATAATGACGAAAAGTTAGATATTATTCTGGGAGGAAATATCACAGAATGTCTTCCTCAATTCGGACGATTGGATGCTAATTATGGGATCGTACTAAAAAATAACGGGAACAGACAATTTACCGTAATAGATCCAGCGAGGACTGGTATATCTGTCACAGGTATGGTAAGAGATATTGCATGGATGAATGGACAAAAGGAGCATTATATTTTGTTTTTACGAAATAATGAATATCCTGTAATGTATAGACTGACAAAACAAAATTTGGCCAATAGAATTACAGAACGATGAAGAGTGCGATACTTCGACAAGCTCAGTATAAACTGCGACGCAATTGTTCAAAGTTGAAAAGAACTTTGAACGGAGCGTCGCAACATCATCTTAATAATAATACTAAAATTGGGTACATAATAATACTTCCAATAATCATGTTGGTCATTTTGCTTTTTTCATGTAATGAAAAAAAGGAAGAAGTACAAGCAATGTTTGAGGTCCATGATAGTAAAACAACAGGGATCGACTTTACAAACAAACTGACACCGACGCCGCAATTCAATATGTTTAAGTATATGTATTTCTATAATGGCGCCGGTGTGGGAGTTGGTGATTTTAATAATGATGGACTTAGCGATATTTTCTTTTCATCGAACCAGGGCGAGAATAAAATTTATTTGAATGAAGGGGGAATGAAGTTTAAAGATGTGACGAAAGAAGCACGGATACCACAAGATGGCGGATGGAGCACCGGAGTTTCTGTTGTTGATATTAATAATGACGGCTTGTTGGATATTTATGTTTGCAGGGTAGGTAATTATGAAACATTGAAAAGCAAGAATCAATTTTTGATCTGTAAAGGAAAAGATGCGAATGGAGTGCCTTATTATGAAGATGAAGCCGGGAAGTTGGGTCTTGCCTTCAGCGGCTTTGGTACCCAGGCGGCTTTTTTCGATTATGATCTTGATGGAGATCTGGATTTTTTCTTAATGAATCATTCACTCCGATTTGACGGAACTTTTAATGAACGTGCTTCCTACCTGAATACATTTGATACCCTCGCAGCTGATTATCTTTTTAGAAATGAATCCCCATCTGGAGGGGGTAAGGGGGAAGTAAAATTTGTTGATGTATCTGCGACCGCCGGAATTAATAGATCAATTACCGGGTATGGCCTTGGTCTTTCTGTTGCAGATATAAATCTTGATGGTTATCCTGATCTGTATATCGGAAATGATTTTCAGGAAAACGATTATCTCTACATTAATCAGAAGAATGGAACTTTCATAGATAATCTGGAAGCAAGCATTATGCACACAAGCCAATTTAGCATGGGCACTGATGTGGCTGATATTACAAATGATGGATTTCCTGAAATTATTTCAATTGACATGATGCCTGAGGATCCCTACATTTTAAAAAGATCTTTGGGCGAAAACGAGTATGACCTTTTTCACTTCAAGATAAGGCATGGGTATCATCCTCAGTTTGCGAGAAATGCTCTACAGTTAAACAGGGGAAATGGCTTGTTCAGCGAAATTGGTTTTTACAGTAATGTGTATGCAACAGACTGGAGTTGGGCAGCGTTGTGGACAGATTTTAATAATGATGGCTGGAAGGACCTGTTTATCAGTAATGGCATACCCAAACGGCTGAATGATATGGATTATATAAACCATATAAGTAATGATGAACTGCAGGAAAAAATTAGGACAAATCGTGTTGATGAAAATGATATGGCGCTGATAGAAAAATTTCCGCAGATAAAGCTGGCCAATAAATTCTATTTGAATAAGGGAGAAGCAAAGTTTGTTGATGCTGCTTCGATGATCAGGAATAACCCAAAAACATATTCCAACGGGGCTGCTTATGCTGATTTTGATAATGATGGAGACATGGATATGGTCGTAAATAATGTGGACGAGCCTGCTTTGATCTATAAAAATCTTTCAAATAATAATGGTACAAAAAAATCATTTCTTGAATTGAAATTAAAAGGATCTTCAGATAATTTAAATGCGATCGGTACAAAAGCAATTGTATTTACAAAAAATGAGGTGCGGACCTATGAAAAATTCCCAGTGAGGGGCTTCCAGGGGAGTATGGAAGTGCCTTTACATATCGGTCTTGATAATACTACTATTGATTCGATCTTGCTTGTATGGCCTGATAATTCTTATGAAAAATTAACCGGAGTAAAAGATTCAATTTTAAATATTGAATACAGGCGAGGATTGCCACAATTTAATTACGACTTGATCGGACAACATATTCTTAACCCCGTAAGGAAAACTGATGATATTACAAATGAAACAGGTTTATCATACCTGCATCAAGAAAATCCTTTCAATGAATTTGACCGAGAACCGCTAATTCCTTTCATGACCTCAAGAGAAGGGCCTGCATTAGCAGTTGGTGATATAAATGCTGACGGACGGGATGATGTATTTATTGGCTCTTCGAAATTTAAAAAGCCTGCTTTGTTCATCCAGCAATCAAATGGTAAGTTTTTGAGATCAGATCAGCCTGAATTGGATGCTGATAGCACTTACGAAGATGTAGACGCAATTTGGGTAGATGTAAATAATGACTCCTTCAATGATCTTGTAGTTGCCAGTGGTGGGAATGAATACTACGGAAATAGTGATTTTTTATTGCCAAGAGTCTATCTGAATGATGAGAAAGGAAGTCTTCAACGATTACCAGATGCTTTTGATAGAACTGTAATGTTAACAGCATCCTGCGTTGTGCCATATGATTTTAATAGCGATGGATCTGTTGATCTTTTCATTGGAGGAAGAGCTGTTCCAAATGAATATGGAACCATACCACGATCTTATTTATTAAAAAATGATGGCAAAGGAAAATTTACTGATGTAACTGATCAATACAGTAAAGAATTATCAAAAGCCGGATTTGTAAAACATGCAACATGGAATGACATGGATAATGATGGCGATAAAGACCTGGTATTATCATTAGAATGGGATGGTATAGCTGCATTCGTAAATGATAAAGGAAATTTTTCTAAAAAATATCTTACCGATAAGAGAGGGTGGTGGAATTTTACATTGGCTATCGATGTTGATGGCGATGGCGATCTTGACCTGCTGGCTGGTAACCTTGGGCAAAACAACCGGTTAAAAGCCTCTGACCAGAAACCGGTTCGCCTTTATTACAATGACTATGATGGGAATGGTAAAAAAGAACAAGTGCTCACCTATTATCTCCGTGATAAAGAAATTCCGTTTGCTACCAAAGATGAACTGGTAAAACAAATGCCGGAGTTAAAGAAGAAATATTTATATGCGGAAGAGTTTGCAAAATCTACTTTGATCGATATTTTTAAAAAAGAAAAACTTGAAAAAGCGGAGGTGCTTACAGCCAATTATTTTTCAAATGTTATTCTAATAAATAATGGCAACTGGAGTTTTACTTTAAAAGAATTGCCCTGGGAAGCACAACTTACTTCTTACCGTGATGCAGCAATAGCAGATGTAAATAATGATAATAAGCCTGATATTTTACTGGCCGGAAATTTTTATCCAAATAATATTCAGATGGGAGAATATGATGGCGACCATGGAACGGTCTTATTAAATAATGGTAATGGAAACTTCAGTTCCGCTTTATTGAGCGGATGTATTATAAAAGGTGAAGTGCGTCATATAAGAAAAATTAACGCAGGGAAAAAAGAATCATTTATTCTTGCAAGAAATAATGATAGCTTGAAAGTGATCAGCTTTCGTTGATCAGAAGACCGGGTAATATAGTTTAGTGATCCATTTTGTCGTGTCTGTTTCTTTCAACCTGTCGGTAACTAAAAGCTGGTATGGGATAGCCGGGGAATTATATTTATAATCTGAGCGATAATTTTCAATTTCTTGTAAAGTCTTTTCAATTGTAAATGGCCCACCCTGTATCTCCGCTTCTAAAATATCACCTCCTTTCAGTAAAAATTTTGGAGCAAATTCAGTTGTTCGTGGTAATGCCTTATCAACGGGTATTGCGCTCATTGCTTCATAATGCGTGTTGTCAAGTTTCAGCACATTCAGCATTGGTGAATTTTTTTCAACGGCATTGTTCTGAACAATATATTTTCTCAGGTCCTGGATCATTGCATCAATTTCCTGCACATTGGGGTAGTGTTGAAAAGAACGGCGTACGGATATCAATACCGAGTCGGTAACCAATGTTTTTTTTATTTCAACGCCATAAATATTTTTCGTTTTTTCAAGAAATGTTTTCATGGCTTGAAGTATCTCATCCATGTTTTTTTCTGTTTCTTTTGCATGCCTGTATTGTGAGAAACGTGTAAAAGGATTGCTGCTGGTCATTTGTTCTGCATGCCAGCCAATCGTAATCATGTCATTTTCTGTAGCAACGAGTTCCATCCTGCTTTTAACAGTGTCTTTACCTGAATAAATATCAATATCAAACACACTGGATATTTTTACACTGATTGAATATGTTTGTTTGTTATAATTAAAAGGAGCTTTACCCGGCCACAATTTTTTCCAGTTGTTTTCATCAGTAAGTGTACGGGATACACCAGGTAATGCAACAGGCGATGAAATAGTTGCCTCGATGTTAAGCCTGCCTGGTATAAATAGATATACTGAAATCAATGCTGCCGCGAGTAGCAAAACCAATCCTATTAATATTTTTTTCATAACTGTATATTCAAAAGACTGGCAAAAATAGGCAGAGGATCTTAAATAGCTGACGCTATTAACAATCTAAAATGTTTGTTGCAAATCATCATAAAAACTTGGTGAAATCCGGGTTTTCATTGGTACTTTCCATTTCGGATTTCTTCCCAAAAGGATACTTTCTTAGCGATTATTTATGAATTAATAAATTAAAACCAATGAACAGAAATTTAGTTATCTGGTCGATCACTGTTGCACTCGGCGGTTTTTTGTTTGGAATGGATGTAGCGGTTATATCCGGTGCGGAACAGGTGATACAAGATCTTTGGGGGTTAAATAAATTAATGCATGGCACTGCGATCGCTATGGCATTATATGGAACAATAGTTGGCGCCATCATCGGCAGTTTTCCTGCAAATAAATTTGGTCGGAAAAAGACATTGCTTTGGATCGGAATTATTTTTCTTGTTTCATCAGTAGGAGCGGCGATCGCACAAGATGTAAATACGTTTATGGTTTTCCGGTTCCTTGGCGGTTTTGCCATAGGCGCTTCTTCAGTAGTTGCTCCAATTTATATTTCTGAAATAGCCCCTCCAAAATATCGTGGCCGTTTAGCAGCTTCTTTCCAGCTGAATATTGTTGCAGGCATCTTATTTGCATATTTGTCCAACTATTTGTTACAAGGCGTGGGTGGAGAAAATGATTGGCGTTATATGCTTGGAGTGGTCGCCATTCCTTCTTTGCTGTTTTCAATTTTCATGTTGTTTACTCCTGAAAGCCCCCGGTGGCTGATCCTGTATAGGAACAATGAAACGGAAGCAAGAAAAATTTTTGCATTAAGTGGGGCATCTGCGGATGAATTGATTCACGAAATAAAGAACTCTGTAAAACAACAAAAGAAGGAATCGCTTTTCTCAGGGAAATTTAACCGGTATATATTGCTTGCATTTCTTATCGCTTTTTTTAACCAGCTCTCCGGCATTAATGCCATTATATATTTTGCACCAAGAGTATTTAAAATGGCAGGATTGGAGAAGAGCAGCGCATTTCTTTCCAGCGTAGGTATTGGTGTTGTCAATTTTATTTTCACATTAGTAGGCTGGTATCTTATAGATCGCCTTGGAAGAAGAACATTAATGTATATTGGTTCTATCGGGTATATTGTTTCTTTATCATTGATCGCATTTTCTTTTTCAGGTGATACACATGCCGGTATAACTTGGTTTGTATTTCTTTTTATAGCTGCACATGCTGTTGGACAGGGCGCCGTTATCTGGGTTTTTATCTCTGAAGTTTTTCCGAATTCTGTACGGGCAGCAGGAATGTCCTTCGGCAGTTTGACGCATTGGTTTTTTGCTGCATTGATATCACAAACATTTACATTTTTTGCAGAATCGCCATCAATAGGCCCGACAATAATATTTGCATTCTTTGCCGTAATGATGGTGTTTCAATTATTATTTGTATGGAAACTAATGCCGGAAACAAAAGGTATAGCTTTGGAAGACATGAATACAAGGATCGGTCATTAAAATGATTTAATTATAAAGTTTCTAACTAAAAGCCTCCCCTTAGGGGAGGTTTGGAGGGGCTTATGGAAAAAATTCTTTGTGTCGGTGAAGCATTGATCGACATGATCTGTACTGATAAAGGGAAGCACTTATCAGAAGGAGAGAATTTTTTAAAAAAACCCGGTGGCGCACCCACAAATGTTGCTGCTGCTATTGCTGCCCTGGGTGGTGATGTAGAATTAGCAGCTAAGATTGGCAAAGATCCTTTTGGCCAACACCTTATTGATGTTATGGATTCATTTGGTGTAAGCACAAAATGGATGTTACAGGATGAAAATTATTTTACCACATTCGCTTTTGTATCTTTGATGGAAGATGGAGAAAGGGATTTTTATTTTAATCGCGGTGCTGATGGACAATTGAATCGTGATGAAGTAGATGCTATCAATCTTGAAAAATTTTCGATAATTCATTTTGGCTCAGCCACTGCTTTTTTACCAGGTCCATTGCAAATTGCCTATCAAAGCCTGCTTCAGAAATCATTGCTGCAGGAAATATTTATCAGTTTCGATCCAAACTACAGAAGCTTATTGTTTCAAAACGACCAACGATCTTTCATTCATCAGAGCTGGAATTTTTTAGATTGTTGTCACTTTTTTAAAGTAAGTGATGAAGAAGCGATGATGCTAACGGGACGTTCAACCTTAACTGATGCTGTGAATGAGCTTCTATTAAGAACAACATCGGTATTTGCAATCACCTTGGGGAAGGAAGGAACCTTGCTGGGCTTTGATGGAGAAACAAAGATCATTCCCAGCATAAAAATAAACCCCATTGATACAACCGGCGCTGGTGATGCATTTGTAGGAGCAGTACTATTCCAGTTGGCAGATAGGCAAGTAAAAGAGATCAGGTCATTGGCAATGCCAGTATGGGAGCAAATAATTGCAAATGCTAATAAGGCAGGTGCTAGAACCTGTGAGTACATGGGTGCCATGGAGGCATTTAAACATTTAAGCGGGGATATATTTATGTGAAGTGAATCTTTTATTAGCCCAGCATTATTAATACTATTAAACAGCTCTTGCACAGTTTACCCAGAGCGAAGCGAAGGGCACTCTTTTACATTCGGTAATTCTATTCAGCTTTTATTTCCGGCTTCCCAAACTTCGCAATCAATGCAAGCAATACACCATTGGTCCAACCAAATCCATCTTGTCCGGGATATTCACCGCCACCTGCTTCAAGATGAGTATCAACAACGTTATACTTTTCCATCAACTTGCCAGTACGATTATAAACATCAATATTTAATTTCAGCCAACGCATTGAAATATCTTTTGCCAATTCCTTTTGTCCGCAGCGATCAAGACCCCAAATGGTCATCCATTGCAAAGGCGCCCAACCATTAGGCGAATCCCATTGTTGATTAGTATTTCTTTCTGTTGTAGTTACTCCACCGGGCTGTAACAGCTTTGATTTAATTGCTTCAGAAGCTTTTTTTGCCTGCAGACTTAAATAATCAGGCTTGCTTTCAAAAAAACAAAATGGATACATGCCAGCCGGCGTGACCTCATTTAATATTTTTTGTGTTTTAAAACTATAATCACAGTAGTAATTCAGTTTTGAGTTCCAGCAATATTTATCAATTGCAACTCTTCTTTTATCTGCTTTTTTTCTGTAATCATTTGCCAAACTATCTTTCCCTCCCGCCTGGTATCCTTTTGAAATTGCATATTCAAGATTGATCAAAAGAGCATTCAGGTCAACAGCAATATAATTGGTCGTTTGAATAGAAGTGAGGTTTTTCCCATCAGCAAACCAGCGATTGCTGAAATCGATGCCGCTTTCAGCGCCAGCACGTAAGTGCTTGTACATTTCAATTTTATTTCTCTTTGATCTTGCAGCTGTTTCAAAATCTTCCTTCCAACTTTCCTGTCTTGGCACATTGCTGTCATCCCAATAACGATTTAAAATAGTTCCATCTTTCATCTTCACAACCCGACGATAAGCCTGTCCAGCTTTTAATTTTGAAGCTCCATCCATCCAAAACTTATATTCTTTTTCTAATGCAGGAAGAAAAGTAACATATTCATTATCTCCTTTTATCGTAGCAAGCAATTGCACCATTGCAGCAAAAAATGGAGGCTGTGAACGACCAATATAATAACTCCTGTTTCCATTCGGAATATGTCCATATGTTTCGATGAGGTAGGCAAAATTTTTGATCATATTCTCGATCATATCCGTTTCGCCACTTTCTTTTAATCCAAGCATGGTGAAATAAGAATCCCAATAGTAAATTTCTCTGAAGCGGCCACCGGGAACAATGTATGGATGCGGTAGTGGCAATAAAGAACTTCCTTCGATCTTTTTATCAGGCTCACGACGTAATGCACCCCAAAGATTTTTGATATGCATCACCACATCTTTTTCCTGCTGAACGTAATTGATAGTTGGCGGTGCTGGAGGCAGGTCAAAATTCTCTTTTACAAAAAGTTCCAATGAAAATCTTACTGCAGGATTTTTTTTAATTGCGAGATAATCTTTTACTATTTCCTTTGGATCTTTTTTGGGTATACAATCCACAAAAGTTTTTCCATCAGGAAAAATTTTAGACATCTGTACATCTTTAAAAAGTTCACCATAAACCTGGTCGGGAGTTTGTACTTTTATTTGAGCCTGGATCAGCCCAAAAGAAAAAACCAGGAGGAGAATAAGAGTAGCTTTTTTCATGCCGGTAAAATTCACTTTAAAGTTACGTGAACAAGACCGTAGAATAAGTAATGGGGTTGCAAAACTAGTGTAAAGTACCCGGGTTGAATGCTTGCCAGCTATGCCAGAATTCCTGGGATGCCGGTAAAGGGGTTAATGAAAAAGTTGTGTCAATACCCTTTCCGTCGATTCTTAGTTTATAATTATTGAATAATAATGTATCACCATTCAGACTAAACGTTGAGTTCTCAGTAGGTCTTTCAAAAGCAAAAAAGCTTTTTTCGTTTTTAGATAAAACGATCAAGACAGGAGTTGCGCCAATTTTATCCTGTATTAACTTTTCTTTCTTCAACTGATTCCAATCGTATGCTTTTCTTTCTTTGCCAGCTTTCACGCCAATCACCCATGATTTATCTTTCCATGAAAGACTATCGGTTCCGGTTAATTTACTTTTGCTGGCTCCGCTCTCAAACTTAAATGTGCTGTCATAGGTTCTTAAAAAACTTGCATCGGCCTGCATTATAAGAGAGTTGGGATTTAATTGAAGCCAATCTGATAATGAAGTTTGAGTGCTGAGTACTTCAGGTAATTGTTGCCCTTTTAATTTACCGGTTATTGCTTCACCGTTAACCTGTCTCCACCAGCTTTTTGTTGTTTCATCTTCAAACATTGCATTGAAGTGATCCATTCCGACCAGGCGAAACTTTTCGGGCTTACCATTTACTAGAGGCTCATACACTCTGCCTGTTCTGCAAACGGTACAATACGTAATGATCATTGGTTTGCCACCAACAGTATCTTGTACCTGGTGATGATAACCTAAAAATTGAATTGGGTATGCTTTTGTTTCTCCATTATTTGCTACACCTATCACTAATCTGTTTGAATCAACTTTATTTTCTGAAGAACTTACCATCAAAACTTTTTTTGGTTGGTAAAACATATGATCAGCAGCCATTACAAAATTTGTCATATATATAATAACAGCAACGATAGCGATTGGAAAAAACAATAACCATTTTCTTTTCCATTGTGATCTGAACAAACCAATAAAGATCATTGCAGCGAATAAGCCCCGAAATATCCAACGCCATTTATAAAGGAAGTAAGCAAGATCAATGCTGTTCATTTGCTGACTACCAGGCATCGGCATTATGAAATAAACATTTGCTATTTCAAATAATAGTAAGCCGATCAGGCCTAACCAAAAATATTTTTTCATGCACTTAAAATTAATCTTTGTAAAAATAAACCCCTGCGTAGAAACGAAGGGGTTTTATATGCTTATATTATGTCCTATACAAAATTTTGAAATGTTTATTCTGCCCCATCAGTTCTGGCTCTTGTTTTTGCATATTCACCGATCTTATTTCCAGATTCTAGACCTTTTTCACAATCACTGCGATAATGAATGGATGCGTACATTCGGGATAGAGAAGCCTCATTGGCCATATCAGTATATTTAGTTGCCTTTGAAGGAATAATATGTGCCAATATTGTAGCGGCAGCACCACTAAATGTTGAGTGTCCGGAAGGGTAAGATGGGAAGTTAGGTAAACCGGTAACCGTTTTTATTCTGTTATCCATTTGTGGTGGACGCGGATTGAAATAAAAATATTTAGCATCCCAGCAAACAATAGCTGCATCCATCAATGACATATTCAATAATGCCATATTTCTTGCCCATCTTACTTCGCTGAAATTTTGTGTTACAAAATCTTCAGCAGCTATCTGGTTCCAATGGCCCGGTGGCGTAGGCGTGCTGATCCCATCGGCCCAATAATGAGCAATAGCCCTTCCCTCTGGTGTAAGACTTGTACTGTAACTATACACCTCTTCCAGCTCATCTTTGAATTTTTGAGACGAAGTTGACGGAGGGGCAGGAGGACGAATTGTTGTTACCATTGTTAATGAATCAAACAGCCATGTTTTTACTTTGCCAAACAACATTAGCATGCCTGGCCTTTTGGGGTTTTCCAGGCTGATCCATGGTATCTCCCCCCTGGTTTTACAATCTTGTTCCATTTGGGACTGAATAGCAAGGCTACCACCAGCAGTTCCAGCTCTGTCACCTCTTGCTCTTGTTACAAATTTTTGGGCAATTGCTTTTCCTAATGCTTCACCTGCATCAAGATCGCTACGAACATTAGCCCCGGCGATCAATCTTGCTTTTTTATGTTCTTCAATTTTTTGTTGAATAAAATCCTGGTCGCCGGGAAATAAAAGTTTCATCATTTCGCTGGCAACACCTGCAACAACAGCATCTTCTGAAGGATAAGATGGAAGATCAGATTTTGGTATCAACGGATTTATTGTTGCATCTGTAACGTAAGGTGCGGCGCGGTTGTATAATTTTTTATAATGCCATGCTGCTACCAATGCATCATATTGCGCTGCTGCTACATAAGCATAAGCCCTCGATGCATATGGAGGGTTCGCAAATGGAAATTGTGGATATGCTAAAGGATTATTTGCATTGGGAGCGGGGTATGTGCCATCAGGATTTTGATAAGGAGGTAAATTATGTTTGGCGACCAACTCTCTCATGATTTCATTCCAACGTAATACAGCGCCGGCACTCCAATATTTTACAATTGCTTTTTCATCTTCTGACAGATCTGCTTGCCACGTTTTGATCTCATTTATTTGTGCAATATAATCCGGAGTGGTAACTGCAATAGGAGCCGCAACTGGAAATTCAGTTGGACCTGTTAATAATATCGGTTTCCATATTCCGGCATTAATATCTGTTGATGCAGGTTGCAAGGCAGGAAATTCAAGGTTATTTTCAACGATATCTTTTGAACAGGAATTTACCAGTACTGTAAGTAATATTAATGGTATAAATATTTTTCTCATTTTATTATTTTTTTGAATCTTCAGAAGCGGTTTTCTTTTTCCTGGTAAAATCAAATACATAAAAGACTCCTGCATTGAACCCGGTTGCCTGTCCAACATTTCTTCCTGAAATGGTTGTCATCACATTTCCTGTTAAAGAAAGCGGCGGATGAAAAGGCATATCATATTTAAAATTGAACCCGATCTTTGACATATCCATTTCATTGCTGGCAAAAGGCATGTTATTTCTCGTAATATCAAACCCACCCAGTGTGTTCCAGTGGTCAAATACTGCTTCTGCAATTAATCCTTTATCTCGGTAACCAGCTCTTATATTAAATGATGCCGCATCGGGCATATCTACTTCATCACTGTAATGCATTTGTGTTGTATAATATGCATCACGGTCAAGCGTAATGTTGCTTCTTACTACATAGGTACCGGATATAGTACCAAACCATGAGCCTCTTTGATAATCGGCCATTCCACGTAATGAAAGATTTTTACTTTCCAACCC
>DATDCP010000052.1:0-6292 GCA_036524255.1 Chitinophagaceae bacterium | reverse complement strand
GCAAAGAAAAATTCAGAAAATAAAATTTTGATGCTTGGGGCTATGGCCGAATTAGGCAAACAAAGTTTGCAGGAGCACCAGGAAATAATTGATTTGATTAAAAAGTATTCGTGGAAAAAAGTGGTGCTTGTTGGTGGTGATTTTCTAAAACTCTCCCACCCTTTTCTTTCATTTGAAAATTCTTTATTGGCAAAAGAATGGTTCAGCAAACAACAAATCCAAAACAGTTATATCCTTGTAAAAGGAAGCCGGAGCATGCAAATGGAAAAAGTCTTAGAACCATAATTTTAAACAATGGATTGGAAAAAATTATTCCCGCAATTTGAACCCGAACTAATAGAGATCCTGGATAAAAATGCAATAGAAAGAAGTTTTCATGCAGGCGAAGAGATCGTTCGAACCGGGCAATACATAAAATCAACTGTACTTGTATTAAGCGGAAGAATTAAAATTTACCGGCAAAACGATGAAGGCAGTGAGTTCCTGATCTATTATCTTGGCCCCGGCGAAGCATGTGCTGTATCTCTGATCTGTGCTCTACAATCCCAAACAAGTGAGATAACCGCAAAAGCTGTTGAAGACACAGAGGTGCTAATGTTACCTGTACAATTAATGGATGAGTTAATGATCAAATTCAGAAGTTGGTCACATTTTGTTATTCAAACATATCGTAATCGTTTTGACGAAATGCTCACCGTGATCGATAACATCGCTTTTAAAAATATGGATGAGCGACTGGAGTTCTATTTGAAAAGGAGTAAAACTGATTCAGGTAATTCGATCCTGAGTCTTACCCACCAGGAAATTGCGGATGATCTGAATTCATCAAGAGAGGTGATCAGTCGTTTATTAAAAAAAATGGAACAGCTTGGAAAAATAAAATTGAACAGGAATTCAATTGAGATTATTAAACTGTGATTTTTATCACTTGCTGGTAAAAGAGAAACGTTCAATTTTGCCATCAAATATCAAAAATGGAGATTGCTGGATATATCGCATCGGTAATTATTGGAATTGCCCTGGGGCTGATTGGCGGCGGCGGCTCAATACTTACTGTACCTGTTCTTGTTTATCTTTTTGGTATTGATCCTGTCATTGCTACGGCTTATTCGTTGTTTATAGTCGGCACCACAAGTCTTGTGGGTGCAATTCCAAAATACCGGCAAGGATTGGTGAATCTTAAAAGGGCCGTTATTTTTGGTATACCCTCTATCATAGCTGTTTTTATAACAAGAAAATTCCTTGTGCCACTAATTCCTCATCATATTTTCAATGCCGGAAGCTTCGAAATAACGAAACCTATTCTCATCATGGTTTTGTTTGCCATACTAATGGTTGCGGCTGCTTATTCTATGATAAAAAATGGTGAAAAAGAAAACTACGGAACACAGCCACAAACATTCAATTATCCTATGATCATTCTTGAAGGCGCTGTGGTTGGTATACTTACCGGCTTTGTGGGTGCAGGGGGTGGTTTTCTTATTATTCCTGCTTTAGTGCTTTTTAGTAAACTACCAATGAAACTTGCAGTAGGCACTTCGCTCGTTATAATTGCTGCAAAATCCCTGATCGGCTTCACAGGTGATCTGTCACATTACGATATGGACTGGAAATTATTATTAATTGTTACTGCTGCAGCGGTCTTTGGAATTTTTATTGGAAATGCGATCAATAAAAAAATGCCGGCTGAAAGATTAAAAAAATGGTTTGGATGGTTTGTATTGATAATGGGGATTTACATTATTGTTAAAGAACTCTTTTTTCCCCAGGCAATGTGACAAAAGTCATAGTTCAATTCTGAAATCAATTTCAAATTTGCTCCATAAAATAATTTTATTATGAAAGTAGAACAAATTTATACCGGTTGTCTTGCTCAAGGTGCATATTATATCGAAAGTGATGGTGAAGCCGCTATCATTGATCCGCTTCGCGAAGTGGAACCCTATATTCAGAAAGCAGAAAGAAATAATGCTAAGATCAAGTATGTTTTTGAAACGCATTTTCATGCAGATTTTGTTTCAGGTCATATTGACCTCGCAAAAAAAACAGGTGCAAAAATTATTTACGGCCCTACTGCCAAACCAGCATTCGACGCAATAACCGCCGAAGACGGACAGGAATTTAAAGTTGGCAAAGCGACGATCAAAGTACTTCACACACCAGGCCATACAATGGAGAGCAGTTGTTTTCTTTTAAAAGATGAAAAGGGAAAAGAAATTGCTTTGTTTTCTGGTGATACACTTTTTATTGGCGATGTGGGTCGTCCTGATCTTGCCCAAAAAGTAATTGCAGAATTAACAGAGGAAAAACTTGCTGCGTATTTGTATGATTCATTGCAAAACAAAATTATGCCACTTGCAGATGATATTATTGTTTATCCTGCACATGGCGCAGGTAGTGCCTGTGGTAAGAACATGAGCAAAGAAACAACAGACACCCTTGGTCATCAAAAAGAAACCAATTATGCATTACGCAAAGGTTTAACGAAAGAACTATTTATAAAAGAAGTTTTAACCGGCTTAACTCCTCCTCCAAAATATTTTCCATTGAATGTGTTGATGAATATAAAAGGATATGACAGCATTGATGAAGTATTAAAAAGAGGTTTGCATGAAATGAGTCCCGATGCTTTTGAAGCTGCCGCAAATGAAACCGGTGCTTTTGTTCTCGATACAAGGGATGCACAGGTCTTTGCAAAAGGATTTGTTCCTAATTCGATCAACATCGGTGTTGATGGACAATTTGCTCCTTGGGTTGGTACTTTAATACCAGATATTAAACAGGAAATTTTGTTGGTCTGTGAGCCCGGAAGAGAAGAAGAAGTGATTACCCGGCTTAGTCGTGTAGGGTATGATCATACCATTGGCTTTTTAAAAGGCGGTTTTGATGCATGGAAAAATGCTGGTAAAGAAATTGATCAAATAAAATCAATTAAAGCAAATGAACTGGCAGAAATAATGAACAAAGAGAAAGTTAATCTGCTTGATGCAAGAAAGAAAAGTGAATACGATAGTGAACATATCGTTGATGCAGAGAATACGCCGCTTGATTATATTAATGATTCTATGGCGCAGATCGATAAAAATAAAACGTACTACGTTCATTGTGCCGGTGGTTACCGCAGTATGGCTTTTACTTCTATACTCCGTGCAAGAGGTTACGATAAGCTGATTGACATAAATGGCGGTTTTAAAGCAATGAAAGAAAGTGGAAAGTTTAAAATGACAGACTACGTGTGTCCCACAACGATGTTATGATGTTCAGATTACGTGGCAACCGGGAAAATTCACTTGATAAAAACAAAAAATACCAGTTCCATTATAAAAGCGGTGTTACAGGATGAAAGTGAGTTAAAAAGGCCGGTCGAACACTTTCATATAACTTCATCTGATCTCTAACTATTTATATCTTTATAGAAGAATAGCCCGATATTGTAATCGGTGATAACTGTCACATTAAAAATCTATATCTCTTTTAATTTTATATTCTGAAAAAAATTAAGTTTTATGAATTTTCTTGAATGGATAAAACAACCCTGGCCCTGGTATGTTGCAGGTCCTTTGATCGGGCTTATAGTGCCATTACTTTTACTTATCGGTAATAAAGCCTTCGGAATATCATCATCACTGAGGCATGTATGTGCAGCCTGTCTGCCTGCTAATATTCCTTTTTTTAAATATGATTGGAAGAAGGAAATATGGAACCTTTTTTTTGTCGGCGGAATCATTATCGGTGCAGTTCTCGTAACACAATTCTTTTCAAATCCTAATCCAATTGAATTGAATCCAAAACTGGCAGCCGATTTACAAGCTCATGGAATCAGCAATTTCAGAGGGATGGTACCTACTGAATTATTCAGCTGGAACTCCTTGCTTACTGTAAAAGGAATTATTATGATAGTTATTGGAGGGTTCCTTGTTGGGTTTGGCACCCGCTATGCAGGTGGATGTACTTCCGGCCATGCCATCATGGGGTTGTCTAATTTACAATTGCCATCACTTATTGCTACCATTTCATTTATGGTTGGTGGCTTTATTGTTGCCAACTTAATTATGCCAATTCTTCTAAAGCTTTAAAAAATACCATGAATACAAATACTATAGAATCTGTAAAAGAAAAAAAACATCATGAGTTCCTGAGTGAGAATACGGATTTCGAAGTACGATCGATGGATACAATGTGTGTGAATGAATCTGAACTCAAGCATCCTGTCTGGCACAATCTGAAATACATGGTTGCCGGGATTTTGTTTGGTGTGATCCTTATAAAAGCAGAGGTCATTTCATGGTTCCGTATACAGGAAATGTTCCGTCTTCAAAGCTTTCATATGTATGGAGTGATCGGCTCAGCAGTAGCTGTAGGGGCTTTATCGGTTTTTCTTATAAAAAAATTCAAGATCAAAACCATGTATGGCGAGCCAATTGAATTTATATCAAAAAAATTTAATAAAGGTAATATCATCGGTGGTCTGATCTTCGGGTTTGGATGGGCCATTACCGGGGCATGTCCAGGGCCATTGTTTGCACTGATAGGAAACGGAGCTACCGTAATCATCGTAACTTTATTTAGCGCTATTGTGGGCACTTGGGTATATGGATATTTTAGGGAGAAGTTGCCGCATTGATGTATTATTAAAATTGAAATGAAACTAATTCTTTTTTATAAACCATTTTTTGTTTTATCGTTCATTGCATTACTCATTTACTCATGCAATAATAATAGTAATATAAATACAACGGCCAATACTAATCTTTTTGACACTTCTATATTATGGCGTGGTTGGAACCAATACCAAATTCCAGCAAGTGATTCGCTGGCCGCATATGGATACCAGCTGATCTCAAATACTTCTTATTTCCTGGGGCCACATGGAAAAGTTGCACAAATAACAAATGGTATGAATTGCCAGAACTGTCATCTGAAAGGCGGCACTGTACCATGGGGAAATAATTATAGTGCAGTTGCTTCCCTGTATCCGCAGTTCAGATCAAGAAGTGGCGGTATTGAAACGATCGTAAAAAGAATTTCAGATTGCATGGAGAGAAGTTTGAATGGTAAAGCTGTTGACAGTAACAGTAAAGAAATGAAAGCAATCATTGCTTATATGCATTGGCTGGGCGATGATGTTCCGAAAAAATTTAAACCGAAAGGAAGTGGCATCATGGATATTCCTTATCTCGACCGTGCTGCAGATCCGAAAAATGGCAAAATTGTTTATATAAATAAATGCCAGCGATGCCATGGTGAAGATGGACAAGGAAAGAAAAAAGATGATGGCCTATATGAATACCCGCCACTTTGGGGAGAACACAGTTATAATACTGCTGCAGGGTTATACCGCATCTCAAGATTTGCGGGTTATGTAAAAAATAATATGCCTTTTGGTGAAGTAGAATATCATAATCCACAATTGACGAATGAAGAGGCATGGGATGTTGCTGCGTTTGTTAACACACAGCCACGCCCATCAAAAATATTTAAAGAAGACTGGCCTGATATTTCTAAAAAACCAGTTGATCATCCTTTCGGTCCCTTTGCTGATGGATTTGGTGAAGAACAACATAAGTACGGTCCTTTTAAACCAATTGTTGACGCAAGAAAAAACAAACAGGGTAAATAATTTAACCAGAAAATTATGTCTCAAAATAGTAACCTGCATGAGAACTGCAGTTGTAATTCCTGCCAACAGTTGAGTGAAGCTGAAAAAAAATTACATCTTGAAATTTCTCAAAATAGCCGACGAGAGTTTTTTAAAAATGCAGGCAAACTTGGTTTAGGTATTGGTATCGGGGGCGGATTGATCAGTCCGCTTGCTGCATCTGCATTGGAGTCTGATGAATCTACTTACAAAGCACAAGCAATAAAGAAAAGTAAAGCAGTGCAATATGGAAAAGTGCAAACCCTTACATTGCTTCACACGGCCGATATTCATTCGCAGCTCGAAATTCATGATGAATTTTTTATTGAGAATAAAAAACCTGTTTATAAAAAAAGAGGTGGATTTGCTACATTGAAAACAATGATCAGTGAATTGAGAGGTCAAAACCCGGAGAATACACTTGTAATTGATGGTGGCGATTGTTTCCAGGGAAGTGGCATTGCTGCGCTTACTGAAGGAAGAGCCATCGTTCCATTAATGAATAATATCGGATATGATATTATGCTACCTGGCAATTGGGAAGTTGTATATGGAAAAGAAATGATGATGAAAGACATGTTTGCATATAACGGAGTAAAAGTTTGCGCAAACATGTTTCATGATACAAAAGATGAACAACAAGGGGAGTTGATC
>DATDCP010000051.1:0-3063 GCA_036524255.1 Chitinophagaceae bacterium | reverse complement strand
GATTATAAAACAGCTCCCCGACAGTACGAAATGCACCACATAAACAGTGAGATAAAAACAAGCATCATGATCAGAGAAATGAAATTTAAAAAAGGCGATTATTATCTTCCAATGAACCAGTCAGCAAATCGTTTCTTAATTGAAACGCTTGAACCAACTGCTGCCGATTCATATTTTGCATGGAATTTTTTTGATGGTATCCTTGGTCAAAAAGAAGGATATTCCGGTTATGCATTTGAAGATATTGCAGCTGATTATCTAAAATCAAATCCAGATATTAAAAAAAAATTAGAGCAAAAAAGGGCGACTGATACTGCTTTTGCAAAAAATGGAAGAGCACAGCTCAACTTTGTTTATGAAAATTCTCCCTGGGTTGAGCCTGATTATTTAAGATACCCTGTTTACCGGGTGAAATAGTTGTTACAGGGTTTAAAAGCACCTAATTTATCCCTTGATTAAAGCTTTTAAAAACAATTGCACCGACTCTGATCTTCCAATGGGTTCTAAAAAAAGATTAAACACATTCACTGCTATTGCAAGCCAGGTGGCAGGATGCTTGAGTTTACCATACTTCCATGCAAAAAAAAGCAACATTGCAATTATCAATCCTTCTGTAAAATAAAGTGATGGCATGATCTCTACATTCGGCCAATGCTTTGCCTGCATTCCCACATGCACGAGTTGAATTCCTCTTCCAAGAGCCGGCATCATAATCATAAACACGGTTGATATAAGCCACCATGAATGATCTTCCAATAGTTTGCGATGAATAATACTTTTAATAACGGCAAATCCGAATGCCAACATCATTGGAATTTCCACGGCGGCAACACCCATCAAAAACCATGGTTCAAAAGGCCCAAATTGTTCCCGCATAGTTGCTGATCTTTCTGCAGAAACGATATCACGATGCATCATGCTCAATGCTGTTAAACAAACGGCACCGGCTAAAAACATACCGATGATACCATTGGTACGATGCCTTGCCATTTGTCCGTGAGTAGCGAAATAAGGTTGAATGATAAGATAGAAATACCAGATCGTTCCCGTTATATAATGTACATGCACGGACCATGCATTCTCAGAAAAATCGCCCCAGTAATCACGAAAAATTCCAGCTTGCATGATCAGCATAGGAATGATCATCCATAAATGAAGATTTTTATACTTTGCCATAACGAATTATAAAGAATTTCATGACAATTTATTTTGCTTACTTAAAGGTAATTTTTTCCAATAAGTCAACTGCCGCCATATCCATTCCATTGGTCCATAATTAAAATATTTGAACCAAAGATTACTATAAAGAATTTGAAATGCATAAACAGCCAACCCGATCGGGATAAAAATTGCCGGCCCTATGTTTCCTCCAAATCCAAAGCCAACACCATAATAAAGTGTAATGCCTATGATTGTTTGCATTAAATAATTTGTCAATGCCATTCTGCCAAGCGGTGCCAATACTTTTAGTTTACTGTTACCTTTCTTTTTTATCCAGTGTAAACAAATAACAGAAGCGTAGGCAAGACTGAGTGGAACAACACTGATAGCATAGAAAAATGTATGCCCAAGCCCCATTAGATCGGGTATCCCTTTACCAAAAATCTCAAAATAAGTACAGCCTATGGCAGCGGGGATACCAATGACGAAACCCCAGAAACGCAACTTTTTAAAAAGCGATATATATTTCTCAAGATTAGTATATATCATTTTTCTGCCGGCATAAAATCCCAGCAAAAACAACCCAAGTACTTTAGGTATCCTGTTACTTTCGAGTATATATGAGTATCGATACAAGTATCCCGATTCCTGCCAGTTTCGCCACTCTTTGAATCCACTTTCTTCTTTAAAAAGGTATTGACTATAAGTTGAGTCAGCCGGAACACCATTCTTTTTATCTATGTTCATAGCAATTGATTCAATATAGTCTCCCGGTTTACTTTTGAATAAAATATTTATACAGTCAATCAATATTGGGGAAAGGATAAGTAGTGCAGCCAGTATCAATAAAGTTTTATCAGAGCATTTTCTGAAGAGTGGAAGTAACATGCCTATAAGTGCATAAAGAACGAGTATGTCACCTTCCCATAACAAGAATAAATGGCCTGTACCGATTATTAAAAGTATAAGCAGCCTACGATAAAATATTTTTAAAGGATTTATTCCTTTTTGCTCATTACGAATTAAAATGATCGAGAAGCCAATCCCAAACAACAATGAAAAAAGGCTGTAAAATTTTCCATTGATAAAAGTAAGTTCACTCAACCCGACGATTCCATCTGCAGGCCAGGTAGGAAGACCCTCTCGCATAGATTGAGTAAGGAAGCCCCAGCCGGTAAACCCAAAAATATTATCAAGCAAAACACCAAGCAAGGCAAAGCCACGGAGTACATCGAGAATATCAGATCTCTCGGTTTGTAAAACTGGTAATGAAGTTTGTGTAGACGAATGCATGATCTGTTTTTTACTTTGTTAAAAAAACCATGTCTACACACTAGTATAAAAGCTCTGATGGTTTTGTTTCAGTATTAAATATAATAGTTATTCTATAATATCAAGTTGCAATTCGTTTGATTTAAGCGGCGGCTGATCGCTTGAAGGAATGTCTGTAGTTTTATCAATTGACTTGAATATCCTATTTCCTATTATAACAGCAACTATTAAAACAGCGATGCTCAGATAACCAACCCAATTATAATTTGATAATTGATGTGTTGTTTTATTTGTTTTTACGATCACCCCTGCTATTAGCGAAGCCATGCCCTGGCCCAATTGCTGCATACTGCCATTTACACTCATAAAGCTTCCCCGTTGATTTTGTGATACCACATTACTGATCATTGACTGCGCCATTACAATACGGCTTGTAACAACCATGAATAATACAGCAAAAAAAAGAACCGCAACCAGAACATTCATTGCTGGCATATTTGTAAGAATAAGCACAAGGAATAATGAAATAAAAACAGACCAGAGAAAAATGGGCAGCTTCCCTTTTTTATCTGAGAATCTTCCCAAATAAATGGCAGCTGCAAAAGAAGATAAACCGCCACATAATAATAT
>DATDCP010000050.1:0-4021 GCA_036524255.1 Chitinophagaceae bacterium | reverse complement strand
CTATTTCAAATTATCATAAACGATCTGTAATACTTCCTTACATACTTCGATCTTTTCCGGAGGCACAGATTCCAACGCTTCATTCAAAGTTTCTTCTGCCAACTCCATTGCTTGTTCCTGCAACTTCTGCGCCTGCTTTGTCAAAAAGATCTTATTGATACGCCGGTCATTTTCCGATGCCACTCTTTTTACCAGGTTCAGTTTTTCAAGATTATCGACCAACCTTGTTATACTTGGCTTATCACGAAATGTAGCATTACATAGTTCCTGCTGACTGATCCCATCCTGTTTCCATAAATGATATAAAACGCTCCATTGCTCAATGGTCAGGTTCATTGCAGAAGCATTGAATTTTTTTTGAAGCCTTCTCGCAATGGCGGTAGAAGCTTTCCCAGTAATAAAACTGTATAATTCGCCTTTCTTAAAATGGTTGTTTGACATATAGTTGTTTATACAACTATTCAAAATTAGTAATTAGGTTTGTAAAGCCAAATTAATTTCGCTTAATTTTTTGTGCCACTGTTTTCTTTCCTCTTTCCTTTTGGTTACCATTGTTTATTTAGATTTGTCCTAACACATGCTCCTCCTTTATATAACCATTGGCCTGCTTATTATTTATTCAACCCTGATCTTGTTTTACCGTGCCGGCTGGCAGGAGCTAGATCCATTTTCAAAAACTGATCATGAGTCTTCGATAAAGATCTCCGTAATAATTCCAGCCAGGAACGAAGAAGAAAATATCGGTAAACTTTTGTTTTCACTTGAAAAACAAACCTATCCTACTCATCTCTTCGAAGTAATTGTTATTGATGATCATTCCACAGATAATACAGCAGTTGTAGTAAAGAGCTATTCGTTTGCAAAACTTATAAGGCTTGAAACCGAAAATATCAATTCCTATAAAAAGAAAGCAATTGAAACAGGTATCGCTGCTGCTTCGGGTGATTTGATCGTTACGACAGATGCTGATTGCATTGTACCAGGGAACTGGCTGAAAACAATTGCCTCTTTTAAAGAAAAAACAAACACTGTTTTTATTGCTGCCCCTGTTGTGTTAGAAAACGAATCAAATCTTTTACAGACTTTTCAAGCTCTTGACTTTCTTGTTTTGCAGGGCATTACTGCTGCATCGGTGCAAAAGAGATTTCACAATATGTGCAACGGCGCCAATCTTGCCTACGAACGAATAACTTTTTTTGAAGTGAATGGTTTTACTGGTATAGATCATATCGCCTCCGGTGATGATATGTTACTAATGCAAAAGATATCACAGCGATTTCCAACTAAAGTTTCTTACCTGTTATCAAAAGATGCTATTGTTACTACCCAGGCAGCAAAAACATGGAAAGATTTTTTTAGCCAACGAATACGTTGGGCAAGTAAAGCGACAGATTATAATGACATAAAGATCTTCAGTACCTTATTTCTTGTTTACTTTTTTAATTGTGCATTGTTAGCATTATTCATATCCGGTTTCTGGATGCCTTCTTTATGGTTGGGCTTAATTAGCATTCTCATTTTAAAAACAATTATTGAATTAACATTCATCTACCCCGTTGCAAAATTTTACAATAAACAAAATTTAATAAAGTGGTTTCCCTTTTTCCAGCCTATGCATATTGTGTATACAGTTATTGCAGGTTGGCTTGGTGTCTTCGGAAGTTTTGAATGGAAAGGCCGCCGGGTAAAATAGTTTGGTTGTATCTTTCCCTCTCATGAGTATGGCATCAACATCATCACAACAAGCCGCATGGAAGCGTTTGAAAAAAAACAAAGGAGCCATTGCTGGTCTTATCATTATTGTTATTGCTATACTAACTGCGATCTTTTCTTACTTCTTTGCACCTGATTCGTCTCCATACGCAAACAGAATAATTCTTGAAATACGAAAACAAAAGCCAGGTTTCGAAAAAACATTTTTGAAAATTCCAAAAGAAACAAATGCAAAAAGAGGATTCTTCAGTCATCTTTTATATGGAACTGATGATGAGTTTGAATTTATCCCCATCAACGGTTATCGTTCAATTAATAAGGATTCGATCGTTGCTTTAAAATTTATTGACGATGGGGTGGAAGAAGAAAAAGCATTTACAATAAATAAACTACCGGCATCATTTACCATCACAAAAAAATTTTGGTTAGGTACCGATAAGTTTGGCCGTGATATTTTAAGCCGCATCATCATTGGCACAAGAGTTAGTTTAAGTGTAGGTCTGATCACTGTGATCATTTCTCTTTCAATTGGTGTATTACTCGGTTCGTTGGCTGGCTATTTCCGTGGAAGAATTGATAATATCATTATGTGGCTCACCAATATAATATGGAGCATTCCAACACTACTGCTCGTTTTTGCGATCACTTTTGCATTAGGAAAAGGTTTTTGGCAGGTATTTATTGCAGTTGGTTTAACCATGTGGGTGAATGTTGCCAGGTTAGTTCGTGGACAGGTTTTATCCATACGTGAATTGGAATATATTGAAGCAACAAGAGTTTTAGGGTTCTCACACTTCAGAACGATCTTTCGTCATATACTTCCAAATATTATGGGACCCGTTTTGGTAATTGCTGCCTCTAATTTTGCATCGGCAATTGTAATTGAAGCTGGCTTAAGTTTTTTAGGAGTAGGTGTGCAGCCGCCTCAACCAAGCTGGGGACTGATGATAAAAGAAAACTATAGTTTTATAATAACACAAAACCCGATGCTTGCTTTAGCGCCGGGTTTTGCTATAATGTTGCTTGTTCTTGCTTTTAATTTATTAGGAAATGGACTTCGTGATGCGTTAGATGTTCGCTGATCAATTAAGCCTTCCTTGAATAACGATAACTACCTATCCATGTGTTAGCAGCTTTTGTTTTGGATGTAACAGTTACTGTCGTTACACATATAACGCCAACAGGTGTGCCTGTAATTGTAAGATTGGTACTGGCACTAGTTGTTCCAGGGTTATTTGCTGTAAAAACAGTAGTCCCAGAACCATCATCCCTTTTGACTACAACGTCAATAGTAACACCCTGTGGAGGCATTGTCGATGTAATAGAAACTGTAAGCGGAAAATCAATTTGTGGTGCTGCAGGTTGGGTTGAACCCGCAGGCGGGTTCAATGTAACTGCAAGATTATCTTCATCATCATCCCCACCTTTGTCTGAACAACTGCCCATACCTAAAATAATCGCGGGTACTATAAACAATTGAAACAACCTTTTCTTCATAAAATCATTTTAAACCAGGAACTAAGTTAAGATTATTTGATGTACTGATAAAACGAAAACGGTTCAGATGACTTTAATAGTTCGGTTAAAACTTTCTTCAAGCGAAATAAAAGTTTCTGTTCGTTCTATTCCCTTTATTTTTTGAAGCTCATCATGCAATACCGTTTTTAACTCATTTATATCCCGACATACAACTTCTGCGAACATACTGTAATTACCAGTAGTATAATTTAATCGTACGATCTCGGGCATTTTGCCCAATTCTTTTGCCACGGCATCATACATGGAACTTTCTTTTAAATAAATACCTATAAAGGCTATCACATCATAACCCAGTTTTTTAAAGTCAACATTAAATCTTGTTCCCTTTACTACACCTGCATCCTGCAATTTTTTTATTCGTACATGTATAGTCCCGGCAGAAACAAAAAACTTCTTTCCTAATTCCGCGTAAGAAACATTGGCATCATTCATCATGTGGTGAATGATCTGGTGATCCAATTTGTCAAGATTTAATTTATGAGTCGTTTCCATATTCTATTTTTAAATAAATTCAAGTAAATGCAATTTAATTGAATAATATCTAATTTTTTAAAATAATTGTTGAATATTTTGGAATGAAACGGTCAAACGGCTTACTTTTGTTCTATCAAGCTCTTTAAATAGCTGATCATACTGTGGGGTGATGAAATGGCGTAAGCCCGGCAGACATGCCCTCTCGTCTCGGGGGTGGAGATAACAGGATAAACGAAAAGTAGAGCCGACGTTACCAATGGTAAGGCCGACCAGGGTTGACCACTAAACTTTGCTT
>DATDCP010000049.1:0-3441 GCA_036524255.1 Chitinophagaceae bacterium | reverse complement strand
GAGGAGATCGAAAAAGGAAATATTGAGGAAGTAAAAGTTATCGCAAATGATATTATCAGCAATGAAGAAAAAATAAATCATCATGGCAAACGGGCAGATGCAATTGTTAAAGGCATGCTGCAACATTCAAGAAGCAGCAGTGGTATAAAAGAACCTACCGATATCAATGAATTAGTTGATGAGTATTTACGCTTAGCTTATCACGGGTTAAGAGCAAAAGACAAATCTTTTAATGCCACCATGAAAACTGATTTTGATGAGGCGATCGGTAAGATCAATATTGTGCCACAGGAGATCGGTCGTGCTGTTCTCAATTTAATTACCAATGCATTTTATGTGGTGTCAGAAAAGAAAAAGCAACTTGCAAATGGATATGAACCAACAGTGACAGTAACTACAAAGAAAGAAAGTGATAAAGTTGTTGTTTCTGTAAAGGATAATGGCAACGGCATGTCGCAAAAAGTATTGGATAAAATATTTCAGCCATTCTTTACAACAAAACCAACCGGGCAGGGAACAGGACTGGGCTTGAGTTTAAGTTATGATATTGTAAAAGCACACAATGGTGAGATAAAAGTAAAGACAAAAGATGGTGAAGGAAGTGAGTTTGTAATTTTATTACCCGTTGTCTGAACTGGGATTTATGAGATGCATAGGAATTGTGAAAAATGTTTTTAATCCCATTTATCCCATGAATCCTGTAAATCACAGTTCAGACGAATTATGATATTGTAAAAGCACACAGTGGTGAAATAAAAGTAAAGACAAAGGATGTGAAGGAAGTGAATTTGTAATTTCATTACCCGTTATCTGAACTGGGATTTATGAGAAGTATAGGAATTATGAGAAATGTTTTTAATCCCATTCATCCCATAAATCCTATGAATCATGGTTCAGACAATTACCAATAGGTCAATAACAATTATGAATAGCCGCAAGGAAAAAGAAGTGATAAAACGAAATGCTGAATTGAAGCAGCAACTTGCAGCTAATGCCCGGAAATTAAAAATTGAGGCCGGCATGGAAAAGGTGAGGGCCGTTGCTTTGAAAATGAAAAAACCAGCTGATATGCTGGATGTATGCAAAACCATTTCACTTCAATTAGAAAAATTAGGTGTCAAGGAGATCAGGAATGTGCAGACGGCAATTTTTTATGAGAGCAAGGGTACCTATATGAATTATGAATATTATGCAAAGCATAAAAAAACATTTATCACTGAAACCATTTACACGAATCATAAAATAGCAAAAGCCTTTGCGGCACAAATGCTGAAAGGAAAAGGTGAAGTTTATACTACACATATAAAAGGAAAGAAAGTAAAAAATTGGATCGCTTATCAAAAGACTACCAATGTTTTTATTGACAGCTTCCTGAAAAAAGCAAATTCACTCAGTTATTATTGGCATTCACTCGGGCCTGTTGCATTGGGCATTTCTACTTATGTGCCTTTAAGTGAAGGTGAGTTGAATTTATTCCAACGCTTCCTGAAAGTATTTGAATTAGCTTATACCCGGTATCTTGATATAGAGCAGGCTATTTCACAGGCAAGAGAAGCGCAGATTGAAGCAGCATTGGAAAAAGTTCGTTCACGTTCATTGGACATGCATAAAAGTGATGAGATCGAACAAGTGCTTCACGCAGTTTTTGAAAGACTGAAAGAATTGAATATTGATTTCTATACAGCGATCATCATTCTTTTTATAAAAGACTCAAAAGATATTGTATGGTGGTTGGAAAGCAAAGCGAACCATCTATATCCAAGGATCCTGATTCCATATACAGGCATTGACTATTTGAAAAGTTTATTTGAAGCACGGGAAAATGAAAAGGAGATTTTTTCTAAATGCTATTTGTTCGAAGAAAAAAACGAGCTGTTTCATCATCTTTTTGATCACACCGATTTTAAGTATGTGCCGGCGGAACAAAAGAAATTTCTTTTAGGAGCCGAATTAGCTACAATGTCTGTAGCCATTGCAAAAAACACAGCGATTCATATTACCAGTTACTCCAGGAAATCATTTTCAGAACAGGATAATGAAATACTCAAAAGATTTGCAAATGTTTTTGAACAAGCCTATACCCGTTTTCTTGATCTGCAAAAAGCCGAAGCACAGGCAAGGGAAGCACAAATACAATTGGCATTAGAAAGAGTGCGGGCCAGAACCATGGCCATGCATCATAGTGATGAACTCACCGATGTAGTGAAAATGCTTTACCAGGAATTTGACAAACTAAAGCTCAGTAATGAATCAACCGATATTGAAATAGGATTGATAAACGAAGAAACAGGCATTGCCTCTGTCTGGGCGCATTTATATTTATCAGATGGAACTATTTCCACTTTTAAAATTCCTTTGGCTCGTTTTGAGGGAACTAAAAATGAATACAAACTATGGAGAAACACACCTGTTGAAAAAAGAAACGAGATCTTCATCACTACCGAATTTTCCGGCAAGCGATGGGATAAGATTATAAAGAATGCGGGTCAATTACCGGAATTAGCAGAATTTTTCAAATCATTAGTAGAAGCAAATATTTCAAAGTGGGTAACCCATAATGCCTATTTCTCTCACGGCTTGTTAACGCTGCAGGGAACAGAAGCCTATTCACCCGAAACACTGGCGATACAAAAACGCTTTGCAAAAGTTTTCGAACAGACCTATACCCGTTTTCTTGATCTGCAAAAAGCCGAGGCACAGGCAAGAGAAGCAAGGATCGAAGCAGCATTGGAACGTACCCGTACACAAAGTATGATCATGCAGCATTCGAAAGAATTGGATGATACTTTAAGGGTTTTTCACGAACAGGTTTTACTGCTCGGCATTCCTTCAGCATTTTCATTTTTATGGTTGCCTGACGAAAAGAATGACAAACACGTTTTTTGGGCTGTCTGGGGTGAAGACAAAAACGGCTCAACAGTTTTTAAAAGTAAGGCTATTAACTATCCGCTTGACAGAGACGAGCCTGCCACTGCACAATGTCTTGTTGATTGGAAAAGCAACGAACCTGTTTATTCATATCATGTACCACCTGCTGCTGTTGAAAATTATTTTGCTGTGTGGCAGGAGTTGATTGATGGGGTTGAACACTTAAAACCAGAATATTTTTCCCGCGGTTTGCATTATGTGGAAGCCTTTATGAAATATGGCTGCTTTGGTGTAATGGTGACAACCGATTTAACAGAAGATGAAAAAAAATTACTCAATCGCTTTGCTATCGAATTTGAAAGAACCTATACCCGTTTTCTTGATCTTCAAAAAGCCGAAGCACAGGCAAGAGAATCACAAGTACAACTAGCTTTAGAAAGAGTACGTGCCAGAACAATGGCGATGCAACGAAGCGATGAATTACCAGGTGCTGCAACAATTCTCTTCCAACAAGTGCAATCATTAGGTATGCCCGCCTTCGCTGCCGGTTATTGCATCTGGGATGAAGATAAG
>DATDCP010000048.1:0-5239 GCA_036524255.1 Chitinophagaceae bacterium | reverse complement strand
GTTCTTCTTCGTTTGCGACAATACCAAACATTGCATCAATTGCTCTTGCAGCAATAAAATCAGTTAAACTCGGTTCAAGTGGTTTGTTTATGAAAGGAATTTTATTGTAAATATCGGTGATCTGTTTCCAATCTCTGTTTGCTCCTTCAGTTTTTATAGTACTGTCAACGATCGGACGAAAGGCAACCATTAATTCAGGCGACATAGTAGTTTTAAAATATTCTGTGGCTGCATGGGTATTATCGGTGATCAAAATATTTGCAGCATCACGTATGCTCATTTCTTTTACTGATTGCAGAAATATAGGTTTCGCCGCCTTTACGGCAGAAGATGTTGCTCTTGTAAATTTTCCTGTTACCTGGTCAACTGCTTTATCCAATCCAAGATCACGAAGAGTTTTTTCTATTTTGGCAGCATCACCTGGAAAAGCAAATCTTACCAAAGGATTTCCGGTTGGATCGGCAAATGCATCAAAGCTTTTGAACAAACCTTGTGTCAACGCATCTTTTAATCCTGTCGCCATTTCATACTCAGATGGTACGAGTATAGATGCAACTTTTTTCAATGTATCGCATGATGCCAGTACTGTTAAAAAGCTAAATGCTACAACTAATATTCTTTTCATATAAACTATCTTTAGTGAAGTTAAATTAATTTATGAAGGTCTTTAATCTCATCTTCTGCCTCTTATTTGTTTTTTCAGCAGCATTGCAATACAACGATCCTGATCCTTATCTCTGGGTACCCATTTACTTATATGGTGCTCTTTTATGTTGGAGGGCATACAAGGGCTATTATAATATGGGCACATTGCTTGGAGGGGTTGTTGTTTACTTTGCTTATGCAATATTTTTATTTTTTACGATAGATGGTGTTTGGGATTGGATAACCAAACATAATGCCGAAGACATTGCCGCTACCATGAAAGCAGAAAAGCCGTGGATAGAAGTTGCAAGGGAATTTTTTGGAGTTATGATCTTAATTATTGTTTTGCTCATTAATTTTTTCTATGCAAGAAAAAGATCTCACAGATGACACGCCTGCCTGCCGGTAGACAGGAATTTTCACAGATAATATTTCTGTGTATATCAGTGAAATCTGTGAGTCATAAGATCATTCTTTATAATCGATCCGGAATAATCCAGAATCTTTATTCTTAGTAAACCAGCCAAGACCGTATTCAAGTATATAAAGATGTCCGTCGGGTCCAAGTTCTATATCAACTGGTGCGGCCAATTTTGTTCCCTCCATAAATGGTTCCATCTTATAAAAATCACCATTCGGTTGTAATGAAACTACCCGGATAATATTTCTCATCCATTCGTAGATGAAAATTTTTCCATTATAATAATCAGGCAAACCATTTTTACCAGGATAGAGATCTGAATAATAAATTGGACCAGCCATTGCAGTTCTTCCTCCTGTTCCCATTTGTGGAAAATCAGGTGAGATATCATAAGGGTACCAAATAAATGGCGGAGAAACCGCAGGCAATTCTTTTATACCAGTATTATTTTTCGAATCATTGATCGGTTTTGCCGCATCAAATGGTGGCCCACTCTTTCCTGTATAATAATCATAAGAATGATATGGATAATTTTTACCAATAAATAACGGCCACCCAAAATAACCAGCCTTTCTTGCCTGGTTCAATTCATCATATCCCTGGGAACCTCTTGTATCCAAACTGTCCTTATTTGAATCGGGCCCAACATCACCCCAGTACACATAATTATTTTTTGGATCTACTGATAAACGATACGCATTTCTTGTTCCCATTGCATAGATCTCCGGTCTTGTTTGCGGCTGACCTTTTGCAAATAGATTTCCATCAGGGATACTATAAGTTGCATCATCATTTACTTTAATTCGGATAACTTTTCCCCGCAGATCATTACTGTTCGATGCACTTCTTCTTGCATCATATTGTTCAAGGCCATTCCTGTTATCTATTGGAGCAAAACCATGATTGGCTATTGGTTGATTGGGCACATCAAAAGGAGTGGAGTTATCACCGGTTGATAAATACAAATTTCCATCACCGCCAAATGCAATGGAACCACCGGTATGACAACATATTTCTCTTTGCGAATAAAACTGCAAAACAATTTTTTCTGATGACATATCGATCTGATCATCTTTCAACGTAAATCTTGATAAGCGATTCACCGATGTATCGGACGGCGAATAAAAAATATATACCCAATTATTCTTTGCAAAATTTGGGTCCTTGCAAATACCCAGCAAACCTTCTTCTGCATTTACAGTGGTGTCAATTTTTGTTTTCCAGTAAACATCCAGTTTGCCAGCCGGTTGAAGTTTTTTAGTATCATTTTTGTAAATAAGAATTTCACCTCTACGCTGAACGATCAATACATCAAGATTGGGAAGTATTGTCATTTCTGTTGGCTCGAAGAATTCTCCAACGGAAAGCTGGGTTTTGGCAAAAGATTTCGAATCGGGTGGAAACTGAGTTCTTGCCTTTGAATAATCCTTTTTGTTTTCACCTATTGCATATTGAATTCCACCAAGAATATGTTTCAGATAATTTGAATCAATATATGATTCTTCTGTATGTCCAAACTCAGTATAAAATGAACGGCCACCATCATAATCATGATACCATGCCATTGGATGATCATCAACCATCTTACCTCCTTCATAGCTTTTTTCATCAATCTTAGCTAATACATGAACATCTTTATTCAGATTTTTGAAATTGTACCATTCGTCAAATCTTTCCCATGTGTCCGGCAAATGTTTGGTTGATGGGTGGTTTTTATCTACGACATTGATCTTTGCGTTTTGTTGTTTGGGATGACTTTCAAATTTTGCACCAACAAGTTTTGCATACCATATCCAATCATATTCAGTGTCGGTGGCAGAATGGATGCCGACATATCCGCCACCCGCTTGTATATATCTTTCAAAAGCGGCTTCCTGTTTATGATCGAGGATATTACCTGTCGTATTTAAAAAAACAACAGCTGCATATTTTTTTAAATTATCTTCTGTAAATGCGAGAGAATCTTCAGTAGCATCAACATTAAAACCATTTTCTTTTCCGAGTTTTTCAATTGCAGCTTTCCCATTAGGTATTGCACTATGACGATAGCCATTAGTTTTTGAAAAAACCAGGATCTTTTTATCAAAACTTGATTCTTCATTTTTACATGCAGAAATAAATATCCAGCAGATCAAGGCAAAGAACAAGATTTGTTTTTTCATTTTACAGATATTAAGTTAGAAAGGGGAACTAAATATAAATGCAAAAAATGAGATGGAGTAAAAGGAATTAATTTAATTGAGGATCGATCGGGAAATTGATCATCATTTCGTAATCGCCGCCGAGTTGTTTCAGCGCATCCTTCCAGATCTCTTCATGTTTTTTATGGAACACAAGCTTTCTTATCGCCTTTACTGTAAGCCATGATTTACCGGTCAATTCTTCACTAAGCTGGCCTTCACCCCAACCGGAATAACCAATAAAGAACCTGATCTTATTTGCATCAATCTCTTTTTTTCTGATCATTTGCGTTACTATATCAAAATCGCCACCCCAATGCACACCTTTTATCACTTCCACCGATCCGGGAATTTCTTCAGGGTATTGATGCAGAAAATGAAGTGTATCTGTTTGTACAGGTCCGCCATAATAAACGGGTAATTTATAACCTTCTAATTCGGGGACGATCTCATCTATTGTGTTCTCATATTTGCGATTAAGCACAAAACCAAAACTCCCCTGTGCCTGGTGTTCGCATAGAAAAACCACCGTTCTCATAAAATTCGGGTCTTTAAGGAATGGATCGGAGATGAGTAATATGCCTGCGGCTGGTTCAATCATATACCTAATTTAAGATGAAATTTTATTTTTATAAAAGTTATCTTACCAACGCTATAAACCTCTGTTAAAATCACAGTCGGTGAAAAAACTAGGATGGCAAAAGAATATTTGAGGTATTATCTTTGCCCGTCTGCTTAAAACTGCCATCTTGTAAACGTGAAAAAGACCTTTCCAATAATTATTGCATTAATTCTCCTGTCACTTATCGGCATCATTTTGATCCAAATATCGTGGATCAAGAATATGATCGTGGTGGAGGAAAAACAGTTTAGTGAAAAGATCATGGCAGCAACAAGGATGGTAGGTGACGAGTTATCTGAATATAAAGGAAATATGCTTTCACAGGGTAATGGCATGTCTCCGTGGAGGCAGGATCAACCTACACTGGAAATGCTGCGACCTTCTACCGTGGCCAGCCGGTTCACGACTGCGCAGTTAAGCGATAAGATCAGGAGAGCATTTGTTATTAACGAACTGGCAAAGATCCGGTTTGAATTTACTTTAGCTACAACTAATCCATTTGGGGAAGTGACCTATTTCGAACGGCAATCCGGTGAATTTGGAAAATTCTGGGAGGATAGTGTGAATAATATTCAATTTATGTATCCTATCGAACCAATGAGCGGAAGCATTGCAGAAAATCTTTCACCAAGAGAAATTTTATGGGTGATCGTTCCAAACAGCAGCGGGGTTGTATTAAAAGAATTACGTTGGAGAATTCTTATTGCAGGTTTATTTACACTGATCATTTTTGCGGCTTTTTATCTTACTGTAAATACAATGCTTCGTCAGAAGAAACTTAGTGAGATAAAGAATGATTTTATCAATAACATGACGCATGAATTTAAAACTCCATTGGCTACTATTTCATTGGCGGTTGATGCTATGAAGAACGATAAAGTAATTGGTGATAAAGAAAAGTTGAATTATTTCAGTAGTATTATTAAGGAAGAAAATCAACGGATGAACCGGCAGGTGGAAACAATATTAAAAGCGGCATTGCTTGATAGGCAGGAAGTAAACCTGATGCTGAAACCTACACATGTGCATGATGTAATAAAAGATATAGCGGATAATTTCACTTTGCAACTCAATGATAAAAATGGTAAAGTGGAAATGGACCTGGAGGCAACAAATGATCTTATAGATGCAGATGAAGTTCATTTTCCGAACTTGATAAATAACCTGATCGATAATTCAGTGAAGTATGCAAAAGAAGATGTGCCACCGGAGATCAAGATCAGTACAGCCGCTAATGGAAAAAATATGACCATAAGACTTGAAGACAATGGCATAGGCATGGCTAAAGAAACGGTAAAAAGGATCTTCGAAAAATTTTATCGTGCACATACCGGTAATGTTCACAATGTAAAAGGATTTGGACTAGGACTT
>DATDCP010000047.1:0-2695 GCA_036524255.1 Chitinophagaceae bacterium | reverse complement strand
GGTTGCATTTTCCATGCTTCAATTACGATAAATGATTCTTCATTCACATCAAATTTCATATTTGTAGGTGCATACACAACCGGACGTATATAAGCATCCTGCAGATCATTTCTCTTTAATATTTCATATGTGGCATCTATCAATTCCTGCGTTGTCCAATGATAAGGCATGTTCAATGCTTCCGCAGATCTTTTTAGCCTGTCATAATGTTCAACTTCCTTGAAGATCTTTGTTTCGCCATTCACGGTTTTGTAAGAACGTATTCCTTCAAATACTGAATAGCCATAATGAAGACTCTGGCTATAGAGATCCATCTTTGCTTCAGTGGCTTTTACAAACTTGCCATTCCAGAAGATTACCGTGTTCTCGTTATAATATGTAGCCATAATTTTTTTCTTTTTACTCCCCTTTAGGGGTTGGGGGTTACAAATAAAAACCCGCCTTTTTGGAGGCGGGTTGCTGTATAATTAGTTTTTTAATTTATTATCATGCACCACCTCCTGTAGAAGTAATAATAATGACAACCACAATAATTATAGCGGCTACACTGTTCATGACATTATTTATTATATTCCTTAACATGAGGATGTATGTTTTGTAAATATACACCCGCCGTTTTGAAAAAAGAACTGTGGCAAGCAATTTTATTTCAGTCCGGATGTCGGCAAGTCCGTAAGTCCGGAAGAATGATCCTAATTATAAAAGTCTTGGTCTTTCCGACTTCCTGACTTTCTGACTTCAGATTATCGTTGATTTACGTAATTCAATATTCTCTTTCTTAATTGAACCCGGGATCTTTCCACTTACATAATCCACCAAAAGCTCACCAATGGTGGAAGTGAAATAGAAATTCACGGGATCAATGTCTTTAGTAACGAAATTGTTTTCCAATGTCCATTCAACGGCACTTCTTACAACGGCAGCCTCTTCTTTCATGCCAAAATGCTCAAGCATCATTACAGCACTCAATACAGAACCCGTTGGATTGGCGATGTCTTTTCCTGCAGCTTGTGGATATGAACCATGAATAGGTTCAAACAAAGCTGTTTTATTTCCAACAGATGCTGATGGCAGCATGCCCAGCGAACCGCTCAGCACACTTGCTTCGTCACTGATAATATCTCCAAACATGTTTTCAGTAAGTACTACATCAAACTGTTTTGGATTCAGGATAATCTGCATTGCAGCATTATCAACAAACATGTAATCAACTTTTACATCTGCATATTCAGTTGCTATCTGTTGAACAGTTTTTCTCCAGAGTCTTGAAGTATCGAGCACATTGGCTTTATCAACCAGTGTCAACTTATTTCTTCTTTTTTGTGCATATTGAAATGCGAGGCGGGAAATTCTTTCGATCTCTTCTTTAGTATAGGAACATTCATCACTTGCCGAGCTTCCATCTTCAGCAGTTTGTTTTTTGCCGAAATAAATTCCACCTGTTAATTCACGGAAGATGATAAAATCAACACCTTCCATGTTTTTGGGCTTGATAGGGCAGAGGTGTTGTAAAGTTGGATAAGTAGTAACGGGTCGAATATTTGCAAAGAGTTGTAATGCTTTTCTTATTCCAAGTATTCCCTGCTCGGGTCTCACTTTTGCATTGGGATCATTATCATATTTTGGATGGCCGACAGCGCCAAATAAAACTGCATCGCAATCAAGACAGGTGTCAATTGTTTCAGAAGGTAATGCTGTTCCTGTTTTATCAATTGCATCTGCACCGATCAATGCTTCATGATAAGTAAATGTATGTCCAAAACGTTCTGCAACTGCCTCTAACACACGGATGGATTGTTTGGTCACTTCAGGACCAATTCCATCGCCATTTAATACTGCTATTTTCTTTTTCATCTTCGATCGTAGTTTAATGGTTCAAAGTTTATTTTTCAAGGGTCTCAAATTCTTCTATTTCTTTTTTAGAATTCAACAGGTAGTCAATATCATCATAGCCATTCAGCAAACAAGTCTTTTTATAACTGTTGATCTCAAAATTCTCTGTTTCACCAGCTGCGCTGATAGTTTGTTTTTCTAAGTTTATCTCTACTTCAGTTGAAGGGTCTTTTTCAACTGCTGAAAAAGCTTTTTGAAGAAATGATTCGCTAGCTGTTACTGGTAACAAAAAGTTATTGAGAGAATTATTTTTAAAAATATCTGCAAAGAAGCTGCTTACGACCACATCAAAACCTGCATCTTTAATTGCCCATGCTGCATGCTCTCTTGATGAGCCACAACCAAAATTTTTACCTGCAAGTAAAATTTTACCACTATATTTTTTATTATTTAAAACAAAGTCTTGCTTCGGTTGGTTCTCATCATCATTAAGATATCTCCAGTCACGGAAAAGATTCTTTCCAAATCCATCTCTGCTTGTTGCTTTTAAAAAACGTGCAGGAATGATCTGGTCAGTGTCCACGTTTTCTATTTTAAGTGGAATAGCTGTTGATCTAAAGCCCCCTGTCCCCCTAAAGGGGGAACTTAGATTTGGACTTTCTTTAGTTATCTGTGTTGACATCGTTTTTCTACTAATTGTTTTGCTCAAATTCTGTTAGAGTTTTCGCTAACTCCCCTTTAGGGGTAGGGGTTAATAATTCTCTTACATCAGTACTCTCTCCTGTTATTGCGGCAGCAGCAGCAGTCAAAGGACTTGCCAACATTGTTCTTGCACCCGGCCCTTGTCTTCCTTCAAAATTTC
>DATDCP010000046.1:0-3388 GCA_036524255.1 Chitinophagaceae bacterium | reverse complement strand
GTTTGCTTTTGTTAATGCATCAACCACCAGCATTGTATTATAAGGCGGCACATTATTATCCATCATGCCATGAGCAAGCATCAGCTTTCCTTTTAAATTCTTTGCATATGTCTGGTTGGCCTGTGCAGTATAATTATCAGTGCCATCAGGATTTTTCGTTAGCAAACCAATATAACGTTCGCCCCAGTCGTCTTCATAATTACGGTTATCATGATTGCCAGATTCTGAAATACCAACTTTGAAAGAATCCGGGTAACGAAACATTGCAGCAGCAGTTGCAAAGCCACCACCTGAATGTCCCCAGATACCAACTTTGTTTGTATCAATATAAGAATAGCGCTGCGATAATTGACGGATACCTGCTATTTGGTCGGGTAATGTATTTGTGCTCATATCGGGCCAATACGCATCATGAAAACTTTTTGAACGATTTGGATTGCCGGTGCCTTCGATCAGCACAACCACAAATCCTAATTCGGCCAATGCCTGGTGATCACCTCTTGCTGCACTAAAGCCCCAGCTACCAACACTGCCACTCTGTGGACCTGGATAGATATAATCAACAACCGGGTACTTTCTGTTTAGATCAAGATTAGTTGGTGTGAACATAAGACCATACACATCCATTTTACCATTAGCAGCTTTTACAGAAAAGGGTGTTGGTGGTTTCCATCCTGCAGTTTTTAATCTTGATACATCTGTTTTCTCTAATTCAGTAATTTGTTTTCCATTCATATCACGCAAAACAGAAACTGATGGTACATCTGGTTTTGAATATGTATCGATGAAATAATTTTCAGATGGTGAAAAACTAATTGAATGCGTTCCTGCACCGGGAGAAAGTAATGTGAGGTTCTTTCCATCAAAGCCAATTTTATAAAACTGACTGAAATAAGGATTCTCAGGTTGAGTGCCACAAGCCATAAAATATAATAACCGGTTCTTTTCATCTACTCTTATGAGTCTTGTGACCACCCAATTGCCTCTTGTAATTTGATTTTTTATTTTCCCAGTTGTGGCATCGTATAAATAAAGATGTCCCCAATCATCTCTTTCAGAGAACCAAATGATCTCTTTTGTTTTTGGAAGATATCTCCAGTTGATGGCACCCCAGCCTGATTCATATTGTGTGGGCACTACTTCTTCAAACACTTCACGAACTTCTCCTGTCGTTGCATTCGCAATGCGAAATTTTTCCTGCTTATGATCTCTAGAAGTGGAAAGAAATGCAACTTCAGTTCCATCAGGATTCCAATCAATATCATCAAAAGTTCCGCTGCTTGAAATATCATCACTCAATGAGGCCCTGTGGGGATCGGGAGGAATATTAAACATGATAATTTTTGCATCCTCAACATTGATAACACAGCGATGGATCATTGGAATGTCTTTATCACCGGGCAAAGGATATTTCCATGCTCGTAAAGTTGGGTGACCTACATTAGTAGAAGCAAGATACATGTCACCAACATTCCGCTGATCTTGCTTGAATGTGGCTATCTTTTTTGAATCAGGTGACCAGCGAACTATTGCCCCATCACTGTTTGTCCAACCCGCATTGTCTGTAGCATAACCAAAATCTTTTATGCCATCAAATGTCAATTGCTTTTGTTCGCTTGTTTTTACATCTTTTACCCAAAGATTATAATCTTTAATATAGACACCCTTAGTTCTATCAGGAGATAAAACTTCAATACCACGGTTACCACGCCCAAATCCACGTTGTGCATTTTCAAGAAGCTTAGTGGTATCAGCAACAATAGAAGAATTTTGCAGATCATATTTCCATTGCTTGCCATCTGTACGAAAAGTTATAGATCTTCCATCGGCTGAATAATTTATAACCTGGAAAGGCAACATTGAACCAGTATATTTTTTACTTGTTGCCGTAGAAAGCGAAGCCGCTAATTTTTCATGATCAAATGCAACAGCACGGGTTCCTTTTGTGGCGTCCACAAAAACAAACTCACTTCCCGATGGCGTTAACACACGATACCAGAATTTATCACCGGGCATCCAGTTTGGACTAACATTACCACGGTCAACATATTTTTGCGTGTTATAGCCCAATTTATTTTCTGCGTTCTGGTAGTCTTTCACAGTTAAAGCATCCTGGGCACTTACTAAAAGAATGAAAGAGTATGAAATAAACAATAACACAAATCTTTTCATAATAAATATTTAGGGACTGCAAATTAAGTGGTTTTTGAGAACTAAAACCACTGAGTCATTAAGTGCACCAGGAAACCCAGAGCAACCCCGTGAATCTCTGTGTCTTTGTGTCGCTGTGGTTCAAAAAACTATCTTTGCACGAATGAAAAGTTTCGACGTACCTATTATATATCGCAGTCCCCTCATCACGGCTATTAAAAAGAAAAGAAAGGAACAGGATAAGATGAAAAAAGATTTTACTCCTACCCTTCTTGATCTTGGCCCTCTGCATATCTACCTGGCCCGTCATTTTGGTTTTTGCTATGGTGTTGAAAACGCCATTGAAATTGCGTTCAGAACCGTTGAAGAAAATCCTGGTAAAAGGATCTTTTTATTGAGCGAAATGATCCATAATCCGCAAGTGAATGCTGATCTACAGAGTCATGGCGTTCAGTTTATGCAGGATAATTATGGCAAGCAATTAATTTCATTTGATGAATTAACTGCTGACGATATTGTTATCATTCCTGCATTTGGTACAACACTTCAATTGGAAATGAAATTAAATGATCTCGGAATTCAAACAGAAAAATATAACACAACCTGCCCCTTTGTTGAGAAAGTTTGGAACCGAAGCGAGCAGATAGCAAAAAAGAATTACACGATCATTATTCATGGCAAACCAAAACATGAAGAAACAAGAGCCACTTTTTCTCATGCTTCAGCAAATGCGCCATCTGTTGTTGTAAAAGATATGCAGCAAACGATAGAGTTGGCAAAATATATAACTGGAGAAAAATCCTCAGAACAATTCTACGAAGAATTTAAAGGTCAATTCTCTGAAAATTTTGATGCAACAAAAGATCTTGAACGTATTGGTGTGGTAAACCAAACAACCATGCTGGCAAGCGATACGCAGGCTATTGCCGATCATTTAAAACAAGTGATGACCGAAAAATATAAATTGACAACAGCAAATGTTGACGAAAGATTTGCTGATACCAGAGATACGCTTTGCTATGCGACCCTGGAAAATCAACAAGCAGTTTCGGGGATGCTGGAAACGGATGCTGATCTCGCAATTGTTGTTGGCGGATATAATTCATCCAACACTTCGCATCTTGTGGAACTTTGTGAAGAAAAATTGCCAACCTATTTTATCAGCAGCGAAGACAAAATTCTTTCAGCTAAAGAAATACTGCATTATAATTTTCATACAAAAAAAGAAGTACTTACT
>DATDCP010000045.1:0-4495 GCA_036524255.1 Chitinophagaceae bacterium | reverse complement strand
TATCTTTTACCTGGCCACTTTCATCAACTACATCATCTATCATTTCGATGATAACTTTTTCATAATATGTTCCATCAATAATTTTTACCAGGCTATTGTACACATTTCTTCTTTCTGCATCAAACCACCGAAAAATATTCTTCATCAATTCTGCCAGCTTTCTTATCTCGATCAGTTCATCGCCTGCCAATACTGCCCCGGGAATTGAAAGAAGTTTTAATTCCTTCGATAAATTAAAAATAGGGTCGTTAGGAAAATAGATACTGTTTTGCAAAAGTTGTTTGTATTCATAACTCTGTCGCAATTCAGTTTCTATAAATTCAATTCGTGTATGAATTCCCAGCAAGTTTGCTTTCTCAATTGCATATTCGCTTCTGCAATGTTCAGCCAGCAATGTTTTTACCTTGTCAAATTCCAATTGTATGTATGCCGATTCGGGGAAAAGTTTCATCTCTCGTTAAAATAATTTTTTAGCCAACAAAAGTAATTCTATTAAGCTTCTCTTGCGACGCTCCTTTCAAGGTTTAGTTCTACATTGAACAACTGTGGTGTCACGATCTTATTTGGAAGCTTGTCGAAAGGTCGCCATCTTGTAGTTCTATAATTTGTTAACGAACTCAGAAAGATATTTACCTGTCATACAGGTCGCAAACCATCCTTCCAAAATCATCGTAAATTGCATTGAATTGAAGGGGATGGAACAAAAAAATAAAAAAATATTTATGCAAACATTTTGGCTGGCTGCCTTTACCGGTGCCGCCGCATTAATTTCCTGTGCGCAAAACAATAATCAAAATTTAAAAATGAATACAACAAAAACATCTGAAAAAACTGATGCTACTTTTATAGGCAAATCAGATACTGCTACTCTTGGCACTGGTTGTTTCTGGTGTACTGAAGCCGTGTTTGAACAACTCGAAGGTGTTATCGCCGTAACGTCTGGATATGCCGGCGGGCATGTTGCAAATCCAAGTTATAAAGACGTTTGTACAGGCGAAACAGGTCATGCCGAATGTGTACAGGTCGTCTATGATACTTCAAAGATCAGCTTTGATGAATTACTTGAAGTTTTCTGGCAGGTTCATGATCCTACAACCTTAAATCGCCAGGGAGGAGATGTCGGCACTCAGTACCGTAGTGTTATCTTTTATCATGATGATGAACAAAAACAAAAATCTGAAAAGTATAAAACAGAATTGGATAAGAGTGGGGCGTATGATAATCCAATTGTAACGACTCTTGAACCTTTCACTAAATTTTATAAAGCTGAAAATTATCACCAGGAATACTATGAGCTTAATAAGAATTCCAATCCTTATTGCTCGATTGTTATTCAACCCAAGCTAGAAAAATTTGAAAAAGTCTTTAAGAATAAATTGAAGAAGCATTAAAAAGCAAAGGTGGGATCAGATCCCACCTTTTTTTGTGTACCATTCAAATCATACGCTTTCTTTTTTAAGTGATTAAGGAATGGTTTTTCTGGAAATGGTTTCAACGGGTAATGGATTTACCTTTCATTGGATTGGATTTCATTTCATACAGGTATCAAACGGCTTCCAGGGCTATGGACTTTACAGTTTTTTCATACGGCATATTGGATATTTAGTTCGCATAGGGGTTTAATAATATATCTATATAAGGTTCTTTCTAATAGGAATTTATTTGGAACACTTGTCAACCCGAATAAAACATACCTGGGAATAAACTGAAGAAGAAATTTTCAGCTTAACGAAGAGAGAAATTCATACAATTTCAGAGTACGTTTTCAACAGGATTAAGACTCATTGGGTTTTATCGGATACGGAAGTGGCTTATTCAAGATATCGTTTCAAAAGCAGGATGTAAAAATAAAAATCAGTCTTCATTTATGCAAGCATACATTGTTATTTTTTGATAGTAAATCCCCTAAGCAGACAACTGTTAAACACATTTATTTTTTCATTGTTCTTCTGAGTTCTAACCAGTTAAGATTATTGGGTTCGAACCCTGTAATTTCTGGTTGTACTAATCGTATCACACGGTCATACCATAATGGTATCAATGGCGCATCATTGATCATTAACTGATCAGCTTGCCTATATAAAATAAAACGTAAAGAATCGTTTGGTTCTGCCACAGCTTGTTCGATCAATTTATCAAATTCGGGATTTTTATAGCGTGTATAATTTGGAGGAGCAGGATTCTTAGAATAAAAACACGATAGATAATTGAATGCATCAGCATAATCAGCTATCCAACTCCCTCTGAAAAAAGGAGCATTTGAATTAGACGTAAGTTCAAATAAAAAAGATCTTAAAACAACTTCAACAGTTACAGGAATACCTGCTTCTTCAAATTGTTTTGCAAGATAACTTCCGATCTCTCCATAAATAGGGATTGTGTAAAGTTTAATGGCCGGAAATTTTGTACCATTTGTAAAGCCAGCCTCTGCCAGCAATTTTTTTGCCTTTACCAGATCATAATGATATCCTTTTACCGAAGTATCAAATGAGGGCATTCCTTCCGGCACAAATCCATTTTCTGCAGGAGAGCTTAAAGAATTTCTTAAATAAAGGATCATCTTTCTACGATCGATCGAATAGTTCATAGCCTGTCTTAATTTCTTAAGCCGCGTTGGTGAATTTTTTATCAATTCGTTTGTTGAATCAACCAAAAAACCAAAATACTCAGTATTGAGATAAGGATGAATTTGTAACACAACTTTGTCTTTCCAGTTATTTCTTAACTCTCCCTTTAGTGTAAGTATCTCATCTTTAAAGGAAGCATCTATATCATTTAAAAAATCAAGTTGCTTTTGACGAAACAATAGAAACTCTGTTGCCTTACTCTCATTAAATGTGATCTTAATTCCATCTAAATAGGGAAGCCTGTTACCTGCGGAGTCCTTTTCAAAATAGTTCTCATTTTTTTTAAATATCAATGCAAGTCCTTCTTCCCAGGCAACAAACTGAAAGGGTCCGGTACCACAAGGATGACTTCTAAAATCAGATCCATATTTTTCGACCACTTCTTTCGGCACAACAGAACAATAGGTCATTTTTAATATCTGTAAAATAGGCGCATAAGGTTTTATTAGTTTTAATTTGAATGTCGAATCGTCAATTGCTTTAAACCCTTCCAGGCTATCTACTACATTATTAAAAACATAAAAGCCCGGGCTTGCAATTTTGGGGTCTAGGATTCTTTTGAAACTATATTCCACATCTGAGGCGAGCATTTTTCTTCCTTTTCTATTTTCAAATGCATCGTTATCGTGAAAGTATACGTCTGTTCTTAAATGAAATATATACTCAAGCCTGTCGGCTGAAATATTCCAGCTCTTTGCAAGCGAGCCTCTTGTTTTCGTGTCACCATCATTTTCAACCAGTGTATTGAACAATTGATGAACCGGCCACATAGTAGATTGATTTTTTGAAAATGCGGGATCAAGCGATGCAATGCCGGTAGATTCATTATAATGGAATATTTTTTTAGAATTTTGTTCTTTGTTACTACATGTAATAAAACAAAATACACATGGGACAAGAAGAAACAGGTATGTATTTTTGTTATTCATTAAATATGAACGGCTAAATTTACAATTCAAAATTTCGCAAATTGAAAAAGCTTTTCAAAGCAATATTAATTTTTAATTTCTCATTACTAAGTATTTATTCAGTCAGTGCCCAATTCACACACCAGGATACACTTCGGGGCAGCAATGGGCCTGGAAGAGATTGGTGGGATGTGATGACATATAAAATTCAGGTAACACCAGATTATAACACAAAATCGATTACTGGATCAAACGAAATAACATTTAAGGTTAAAAAACAACCAAAGAATGGGATGATGCAGATCGATCTGCAACAACCTTTAACAATTGATAATGTTTTCCTGGATGGAAAAAAAATTTCAAAACTTAAACGGGAAGAAAATGTTTACTGGATCAACTTAGGGAAAAATAAATTAAATACTTCAGGTGCCGATGGGATAGAGAAGGTTTACAAGCTTTCAATTTTTTATAGCGGCAATCCAATTGTAGCAAAACGTCCACCTTGGGATGGCGGTTGGATTTTTACTAAAGATACAAAAGGACGACCATGGATGAGTGTGGCTTGTCAGGGGCTGGGTGCTAGTGCCTGGTTTCCTTGCAAAGACTATCAAGGTGATGAACCCGATAACGGTGCAGCAATTATAATCTCGATCCCAGACTCACTAGTTGCAGTTGCAAATGGGAATGGTGGAAAGGGGAAAGTTGAAACAATATCTCATAATCTGAATTCAACTTATGTCTGGCAGGTAAAAAATCCAATTAATAACTACAACATCATTCCCTATATCGGCAAATATGTGAACTGGAAAGAAATATATATGGGTGAAAAAGGAAAACTTATTTGTGACTATTGGGTACTTGATTATAATTTAGAAAAAGCAAAAGAACAGTTCAAACAAGTACCGATGATGCTTAAAGCATTTGAATATTGGTTCGGCCCCTATCCTTTTTATGAAGACG
>DATDCP010000044.1:0-14208 GCA_036524255.1 Chitinophagaceae bacterium | reverse complement strand
ATGAATAATGAATTATGAATTACATTTCAGGAAATGACGTTTCCATGGATATTTATCTCCAACTTGTTCTTCGGTCTTGTGGTATTTCAACAAGTTTTCGCCTGAATAGTTTTACAAGTATTAATCCTGCAACAAAACCGCCAATATGTGCTGCATAGGCAACACCACCAGCAGCTTCATTTCCACCCAGCGTTCCCATTCCATTCACGAATTGGAAAACAAACCAAATACCCAATACAAGGAATGCAGGTAAACTTATTATTGTCATCAAGACCCATACACGAACCGATCTGCCTGGAAATAAAAGTATGTAACCACCAAGTACTCCGGATATAGCGCCGGATGCGCCAAGGCTTGGAACCAATGTGCTATCGTTGAGAAAGGAAGCACTGAATACATGTGCTAATGATGCAATTACACCACACACTAAATAGAAAATCAAATAGCGTTTGTGCCCCATTGCATGTTCCAGGTTATCACCAAAGATCCACAGGAACAACATATTTCCTCCCAGATGTGCCCAGCCACCATGCATAAACATGGATGTGATCAATGTTAAATAAACGGGGATCGGAGTTGGTTGTAATCCCGGCATCAAAATTTGCTCGCCTGTCACCGGGTTTTCAATATATTTTGAGCTTGTTACAAGGTCATGTCCCTGAAGAATCTCTGCCGGCACGGTAGAATATCCAAATGTGACGGGAATACTAGTTCCCATACCCTGCCAGAAAACAAAAGCTAAAATGTTCAGGACAATTAAAATATAGTTTACAACCGGCGTGGTGTGCCGGTCCCGGTTATCGTCGCCTAGTGGAAGAAACATTTTTTAAAAATCGATATAACAAAAGCCATACCCTGTTAGTATAGAAAATAAAGCACCAAACAGAATTATGACAAAACACTTTTGTTTCAAAGGCGGTACATTGTTTGTACGGATAGAAAAAAACTAATAATGAAAACAAGATTTTTATCAACAGTGATACTTGGAGGCCTTGTAGCTTTCATTTCCTGCACCAGTGCACCAGATAGCGATGAGGCAAAAACTACTGACGCTAAAGATGTGAGTGAAAATAAAACCGGGGAAAAATGGAATCTAAATGTTTCTGATAGTAAGATCGAATGGATCGGCACTAAGGTTAGTGGTTATCACACAGGCATTGTACCATTAAAGAGTGGTGAGATTTATGTGAACAATAGCGAAGTAACCGGGGGTAAGTTTGTAATGGATGTTGCCAATATGAAGGTTGAGGGTCCAAAAGGAACTGATACTGCCAGCAATGCAAAACTGTTAGGGCATTTAAAGTCTGCTGATTTTTTTGATGTAACAACACACCCTGAGGGAACTTTTGAATTAACCAACGTAAAACCTTATACGGGAGATGTTGTAAAAGATACAACAGATCCAAGGCAGGATGAGATCAATGAATACAAAGTCACTAATCCAACACATTTGATAAGTGGAAATCTTACATTAAAAGGAGTGACGAAAAATATAGAATTCCCTGCACGCATTACCGTTTCGGGAAATAGTGCAGAAGCAGTAGCGAAATTTAATATTAATCGTAAAGATTGGGGAATTGTTTATACTGGTAAACCGGATGACCTGATCAGGGATGCTATTCATCTCGGGATTTCTATTAAAGCAGCAAAGTAAAATCAATGAAAAAGCTTTATTGTTCAAAACAATAAAGCTTTTTCTATAATAGTTACATATTCTTTTCTCTTTCCCGGTCCGCTTCTTCTTTTGAAACCTTATCATTCTTATTTGCCTCTTCTTTGATGTTTTGCATTGTTGAAGAAACTGGCCCCTTCATGTGTTCTTGCGGATCTGTTGTATGCAAAGTTTCAGGATCTGGTTTTGAGATAGGCTGAGATTTATCTTTTTTTTCTTTTTTATTTTTATCTCTATTTGCCATAATAAAAGGTTTAGTTGTTAGTAAAACATCAAATTTCAGACCGCTTCATATGTGTATTTTTTGCCCCATTCAATTTCGTAATTTTATTTTTCAGTGAAAGTTGACTTTTGTATGACAGAACCCTTTCTTGATGTAATTATTGTAGGCGCCGGCTATTCAGGATTAGCTGCCAGTTATCATTTAAAAGAGTATGGGTTAAATCATATTATTTTTGAACGTGGAAAGGTCGGCGAATCTTGGCGTTCACAACGATGGGATAGTTTCAGATTTAATTCTACCAACAAATTAAACATTTTACCGGGTGAAGATCCTGAGCCAGCAGATCCTGATTCATTTTCATCAGCACCTGCATTTGTTTCTGCACTGGAGCAGTATGTTAAAAGTCATCAACTGCCTGTTTCAGAAAATTCAAAAGTAGTTTCTATTGAAAAACCGGGTGAATTTTTCCTTGTCCAGGTTTCGTCAAATAATGTGAGCAAAAATTATTTCTGTAAACAAGTTCTTATTGCATCCGGAGCTGCGAATGAAATTAGGATCCCTTCGATATCTAAAAATATTTCGAAGGATATAAAACAATTGCATACAAGTGAATATAAAAACGTTGATCAATTGCCGGCAGGTGCAGTATTAGTAGTAGGCGGTGCACAATCCGGCTGCCAGATTTCCGAAGATCTGCTTAATGCCGGGAGAAATGTTTATCTCTCTACCAGCATGGTAGGTCGCATCCCGAGATGGTATCGCGGCAGGGATATTTTTTATTGGGTAAAAGAAACAAAGTTTTATGATATAAAGGCGGATGAAATAGAAGATCCAAAGATCTTAGAATTGCGTCCGCCACAAGTTTCAGGAACAGGAAGTGGAAGAGATAGCATGAGTTTGCAATCGCTTGCAAAAAATGGAGCTGTTATTTTAGGTAAAATGAATGATGCAAATGATAGCACTGTTTTTTTCCGGCAAGATGCAGCGCAACATGTAAAATTTGCGGATGAATTTTCCCAGAAAATAAAAAAGATTGTCGATGACTATATTATTGAAAATAATTTATCTGCACCTCCGGCACATTATGATGAAGCGGATACTCCGGATGTTGATGCAAGCTGCGCCAGTACTATAACATCGCTTGATCTCAAAAAAAATAATATTAATACAATTATATGGTCAACAGGTTTTGATCATGATCTCAACTATATTAAGTTGGCAGTGTTTGATGAAAAAGGGAAATTGATACTTAAAGATGGGATACCTGGATTTCCGGGTTTTTACTTCCTTGGATATCCCTGGTTAAGAACCCGTAAGTCACCAATACTATTTGGAATAATTGAAGATGTGAAGTTTGTTGTTGATCATCTCTATAATTTTTCAAAAGAAAATTTAAAACCTGTTGCAATAGAAAAATAAAACACTGGAGTTAGTTTTAAGATGTCAATTGTTAATACACTTATTCAGCGATATGGTTTAGTACCTCATCCCGAAGGAGGTTGGTATAAACAAACTTATAAAAGCAACGAACAAATAGCTGCTGAAACTTTGCCCAAAAGATTTGCCGCTAGCAGATTCTTTTCTACTGCCATTTATTTTTTATTGGAGAAAGGAAATTTTTCTGCTTTTCACCGTATTAAAAGCGATGAATGCTGGCATTTTTATGCAGGAGATCCATTGCTTGTTCATATCATTGAACAGAACGGCGACTTGAAAGTTATTTCTTTAGGGAGTGATCATGAAAAAGGGCAATCATTTCAATATGTAGTACCTGCTAATTGTTGGTTTGCGAGTCGACCTGCTCCCGGAAGTGAGTATTGTTTTGTTGGATGTACAGTTTCTCCCGGGTTCGAATTTGAAGATTTTGAACTGGCTGATACAACAGAGTTATCGATCATGTATCCGCAACATAAATCCGTTATTATAGAATTGTGCCGGTAATTTTAAAATCTTTCCTGCTTGTTCCGGGATTATCAAAACTATTCTCCTTAAATTTAGATAAGCGCAGCCTGCTTTTAAAAAACTAATGATGACGGCTTATGAAATTGAAATAATTCTTAATCGTCAGTTGGCTGATTGTCTTTCAATCCCTGTTTTTATTACTGATACAGTTGGTAATCTTATTTTTTATAATGAACCAGCAGAACAAGTATTGGGCAAAAGATTTGAAGATACCGGGGAAATGCCTGTAGAAGAATGGTCTACGGTTTTTAAGCCATTAGATAATGATGGAAATCCAATGCCCCCGGAAGAATTACCATTGGTAAAAACATTATCAGACCAATATCCATATCATAAGAGTTTTCAGATCGTAAGTTTGAAAGGGAAAAAGCAGCCTATATCAGTTACTTCCTACCCGATCATTAGCCGCTCGGGAAATTTTATTGGAGCAGTTGCCATTTTTTGGAAACAAAAATTAAAATGAAAGTAAAATTGTGGGGCGTTCGTGGTTCTATACCAACGACCGGACCCGATACAGACAAATATGGAGGCAATACATCCTGCGCTTCTGTGGTGTATGATGATCATGTGCTTGTACTTGATGGGGGAACCGGCATCCGGCAATGCGGCGGTGCATGTTCTGCCAATAAGAGGATCGATATATTGCTCACACATCTTCATTTAGACCATATACAAGGATTAGGATTCTTTAGTCCGTTGTTTGATCCTTCTAAAGAAATTCATATTTGGGGGCCGGCCAGTAGTTCGCAATCACTTTTTTCACGTATCAGCCGCTATCTTTCACCACCTTTATTCCCGGTACTTCTTCGGGATGTTCCCTGCAAATTAGAATTGCATGAGGTTAGTAACAGCGTATTTGATATTGGTCCGTTTCGCATTCAATCATCTTATATAATTCATCCGGGTCCAACAGTTGGTTACAGAGTAATGCGGGAAAATTTTGTGTTTACATATATACCCGATCATGAACCAGCCCTGGGAAGCCATGGAATGATCCAAAATCCAAAATGGGTTTCTGGTTATGACCTGGCTGAAGGAGCTGATATATTGTTGCACGATGCACAATACACAAAGGAAGAATATCCAATTCGAAGAGGTTGGGGACATTCTTCGATCGATGATGCAGGACTATTTGCTTCTATAACATCAGCGAAACATACTTTGTTTGCCCATCATGATCCGTCACATTCAGACGCATTTCTTGAAGAAATGCTTGCTTCCTTCAAATTAACTTCAGATGTATCCGTAGGGTTGGCAACAGAAGGTTTTGAGATAGAATTGGCTTAAATAAAAAAGCCATCTCGCCGTAGTCGAGATGGCAATACAAATCCCGATCTTTAATTGATCACGATCTCTTTCTTTTCATCTTCTTTTCCAGCGACGATCGGCAAACTTATTTGCAATACACCATCTGTGTATTTAGCTGCAATGGTTGCTGTGTCGATACTTTCATTGAGTGTAAAAGTTCTTACAAATCCACCACGACTGTATTCTCTCAAAATCCAATTTGGCTTTTGAAATCCATCGGGTGGTGTGTAAGAAACAGTAAGCTCATTCCCCTTTACATCAATATGAAAATTTTCCTTGATGCGGCCGGGTGCAAACACCAGCATTTCATAACTGCTGTCAGTTTTGTAAATGTTTACAGCGGCTCGTTGCATAGTTCGGATAAATCCCGCCCTGGCGGGATTTCCGTAATTGTTGCCTTTTGCGGCACATGACTGATTGTAGTACATGTTTTTCTTTTTTAGTTAAATAAATAGATAACATGAACTATTGCATAAAAATGATGCCGGCACAACTAAGCTGCAATTGTGGCACGGATCAGCAGTTTGTAGTTTAAATAAGTGGCTGACAAAACTGTAAACCGGAAAGAAATGGGTTGTTCAAGCCTTTTTGTTGAATAAGCACTTTGAATTTTTTTCCCATTGACATCAGAAGAGTATGAAGCATCATTAATTTTTTTCTTACTTCAAAACTATCCTTTTCTTTTTCTTCCAATCTTCTTAAATGTTCTGTCAATCCAAGCCCTAAAAGAAATTGTGATTGATTGGTATATCCGCAATTATTTAATCCATGTTTTCTTCCCCAAAAATCAAGTGCTGAAAAATTTACATGTGCCGTAATGTCCTGCTTGCCGATATTATGATAAGGAAGATCATTTACGGTGTGCTTGTTATAACAAACTATTGTTCCAAGCCGGCGATAAGATTGATACAACTCAGATGAAGGATAGCCATAATCAATTGTAAGAACAAACCCTTTTTTTAAAGTAGAAGAAATTTTTTTTATCCATTCAATTGCTTCCAGGTTTATTTCAGTACAAAAATCATTGGGTAATTCAATTCCCAGGTCAATGAAATATTTTTTTAAATTATCCTGCGCTGGTTTTAGCAGTTCAATAAAACCATTATCATAACCAACATAAAATTCCTGGAGACCACTTTCTTTCATGATCACTTTATGTACAGAGAAATTATCAAGAACCTCGTTTGCTAAAACGCAACCTGTAAAAGCGGGGATATCCTCAATTGAATTATACCAATGGACTTTTTTGTTTACCAGGTCATGACCAATGAACTGTTGTTCTTTTTGATGCATTGCTTCACTTTTTTCAATAATGCAATACTTTAATTTTCTATAAAATTCTTTATTATGCTTAAGTTGATCGAGTATATCAGAACACAATGATCCCATGCCTGCACCATATTCAACAATTGTAAAATCTTTTTTGCCTGTCAGGCACCACATTTCTTCCAGTTGTTTTGCGATCACATTCCCAAAAACATGAGTGAAGTAAGGGGTAGTATAATAATCCCCCTGTTTCCCAATCTTATCAGGTGCAGAAGTATAATATCCTAAAGCAGGATAATACAGCGCCATCTCCATAAAATCGTGAAAAGAGATAGGTCCTTCTTCACAGATCTTATTCTTTATTATTTCAGAGAGTTCCGTTTCCATTGACACAAACAGCTAAGTTATAAGGGCGACTCTGAAGCATTATTTGTGAACAGTATTACCGAATCCATCATCGCTTCAATGGAATGATCAACTAACTGATGAAACGCCACAATTTGATTGGGTTGCATATCAACATCGCCGTCAGGAGTTTTTACCCGTATAATTCCTTCCAACACCTGTACTGTAAATATGCCATCAACTAAATTATTTTTTATAATTGCTTTTGCATGTAAACAGGTTAACACCATCGTGACACGGCCTGTCTTAAAAACAGTAATTCCGTTACGGTCATTCTTCTGCCAGGCTTCTTCACTTTTTAGCTGGCGAATAAACTCAGGGATATTGACAAAAACATACGGCGCATCAAGAACACGATCACCTTCTGGGCGATTAAGCGTGGCTTCATTTCTTTTATTTTCCATAAACTATTTTAAAATTTATGGATACAATAATCATACTACACTGGCATGGGGAATTGTTTACACAAGCAATCGAAAGACGTATTTAAAAGCGAATAGTTCAATAAAGTCTAAACCCCAAATTGTTTCAGATGATGATCAAGATGCTTCCAGGTTGCCTTACTCCATTGTTCTTTGCTCATCTTACCCCAAACCGGGTGATTTAGGAGGACGATATTGTCATTTGAAAACATGCTCAGCTTTTCAAGCAAGCCCTGCTTTTCCTTTTCAAAATCCTTTGTGTCGACAACAACATAAGATTTATCGGTGGGCAGGCTTTGTTTGTACGGCTTCTCATTATATAAAACACTTTTAAAAAGGGGCCCTAACAATTTTAATAGAAAACTGCCTTTTACTTGATGAGTTCCATAAGCGCAACTAATTGGTAATTGCACATGGGCAAGCATCTGCTCAACATTCATCTTACCCCATTGTCTCTGGGTTTGTGGCGTAAGTTTATTAATGCGATCAATGATCTCTTGTTTTACTGAAGGATCAAATAAATTTTTGACTTCCATTTAATAGTTGATTAAAGTTTGTTTTCGTAATAAGGGATCTCATCATGACTTGATGACTCTTTCTGATACCAATAAGCCTGTGTTACGATATGCCCAGATTTTGTTCTTAATAACCTCCCAAAAATAGCATTGGTAGGATTGAATGCAAGATTAGTAACTCCAATAGTAAATGTTTCCGGTACCGGGATTTGAGGTTCGGGGTTTGATGTTTGAGGCTGAGCTCCTTCTTCTGTCGCTACTGCTGGCTTTGGCGGCGGTGCAGCTTTAGGCGGGGGAGAAGGAACCACTACAACTTCAAATTTATTTATTTCCAAGAGGTCTTTTAGAAAAGCAACTCTCTCTTTTGACGCATTCTTTTCCACGATGGCGCATTTCACTCCACCCAATTCTTCAAACTCATGATTTTTATTAATTGCCATATCGTAAAATTATTTCACAAGTGAATGAATATACTGATATGCTCCACTTGCTAATCCTACAATGATTATACCTGCTACACAAATGATCATTGCAATTCTTGGTGACCAACTTGTTTTCACCGATTCAATCGGGTTATCATTTGCATCCATAAAGATCGCTTTGATCACTTTTAAATAGTAATATAAAGAGATGACCATGTTCAATGCAGCAATTGTAATAAGCAAATAATTTTCCCTGCCTGCACCTGCAAGTAACAAAAAGAATTTACCAAAAAAACCTGCAGTTGGAGGAATACCACCCAATGAAAACAATGCGATCGCTAATACCCAACTCAGACTACGATTGTTTTTATAAAATCCCTTATAGTCATTCACATTTTCTTTTCCTGTTACAGCGCTTACTAAGTTAATGACGCCAAATGCAGCAAGGTTGGAGAAAATATAGATCAGCACAAAGAAAATAACTGATGCACTTCCTTCTGTCGAATAACCTGTGATACCAATCAAAATAAAACCAACCTGCGCAATGGATGAGAAGGCAAGAAATCGTTTCATGTTTTGCTGACGTAATGCAAATAAATTACCAATGATCATGGTAAGCACAGAAATAAGGAATAATATATTATACCAGCTTTCATTTAAAGGCGCAAATGCATTGTATAAAACCGAAACCAGTACAAACAATATTGCCCCTTTTGAAATAACCGACAAATAGGATGTAACGGCCACCGGCGCACCTTCATATACATCCGCTGTCCATAAATGGAAAGGCACTGCAGAAATTTTAAATCCAAATCCAGCAATTAATAAAATGAACGAGAAAATTTGTAACGGATTACCATTTAAATGAGTAGGCAGCTCTGTAAAACTTAATGTACCCGTGCTACCATATAACATAGAAATACCAAAAAGTAATAGCCCGGATGAGAAGGCTGATGAGATGATCATTTTAAAAGCTGCCTCCGAAGAACGTTTTTTCTCCAAATCAAAATTGGCCAAAGCTGCTAACGGAATTGTGGAAAGTTCCAATGCCAGGTAGAACATCAACAAGTTATTACTGCTGATCATAAAGAACATGCCGAGCAATGTAGAAAACATGAGTATATAAAACTCGGGCACATGTTTATGATCTTTCAACCAATTATAAGATTGAAGAGAAATAATTAGCGTGCCAAGATTCAATAAGTTTTTTTCAAAAGTCAATAACTCATTGGTATGAAACATATCGCCAAATAAAGTTCCTGATTGTTGAAAAAGGAATCCTGAAACAAGATTCAGTGTAAGTAAAATATTTACAAGATTGATCAGCGTTTCATTCTTTGTTTCCTCTTTGCCCAGTTTTATAAATAATAAAACGAAGATGATGAGGGTTATCATCAATTCCTGTTTCATCAATATGAGAAATTCGTTTACCATATATTACTTTATTACAGCAGCGATTTTTTCAATTATAATATTTGTTCCGGGATTGATCAGATCTTTTAATAAGAATGGAGCAATGCCGATCACAACAATTCCAAGTACTAATAAGCCTGCAGCCAATCTTTCATTCCAAACCGCATCACCAAGAGATAAATGTTCATTATTTACAATCGGTCCCATGATCGCTTTACCTGTTGCTCTTAAAATATAAACAGCCGTCACAACGATCGAGGCACATGCAATGATCGTTGCAATGCGATAAAATGCATCAACTTTTTGCCACGAACCCATGAACACGGTCATCTCAGCAACAAAACCACTAAAGCCCGGTAGTCCAAGCGAACACAAACCCGCAATTACAAACACTGTTGAAATAAATGGCATCATTTTCATTAATCCGCCGAGTTGAGCTACCTGTCTTGTATGCGTTCTGTCGTATATCATTCCAATGACTGCGAAGAAAAGTGCTGTCATTAACCCGTGAGACACCATTTGCATTACTGCTCCATCAATTGCGGTTTTTGTTAACATCCCGATACCTAACAAAACAAAACCACAGTGACTAACTGATGAATATGCATTGATATATTTAAGATCAGTCTGCATCATGGTAGCGAAAGCTCCATATAAAATAGCAATGCAGGCCAGCACAATTATAATTGTTGAATATTCATGCGCCGCATCAGGCATTAAATAAGTGGCAACTCTTAAACAGCCATAACCGCCAAGCTTCATGGATATGCCAGCAAGAAACATTGATGCCGCCGTCGGCGCCGATGAGTGACCGTCGGGCACCCACGTATGAAAAGGAAATAAGGCGGTAAAAATTCCAAATCCTATAAATGCAAATGGGAAAAATAATTTCTGTACTTCAATAGGAATATTCATCGCTGCTATCTGAGTAAGATCAAAACTGTGTACACCATTTATGTTTGTATTGAAATAGACGCCAGCTAATCCTACAAACACCAGCGCAGAACCACCCATCAGCATCAATGCAAGTTTCATGGCGCTGTATTCTTTTTTACCGCTTCCCCAGATGCCGATCAATAAGAATTTTGGAATGACTGCCACTTCAAGGAAGAAGAATAAGGTAAAAAGATCGAGAGCAATAAAGAAACCATAAGCCCCAAGACTTAAAAATATCAGCAAAAAGAAAAATTCTTTGCTCAACTTTTCCATTTTCCATGAAACCAAGACACCTGCTATCACAACAAATGCAGTTAAGAGGATCATAGCGATTGAAATTCCATCCACGCCAATATGATAATTAATATTCAGCGGTTCATACCAGGTGTAATTATTTTCAAATAAAAAATTTGAAGTATTACCACCAGCCCTTTCCTGCCTGTAGAAATAAAACAAAACAAATACAAGGATCAATTGTGCTCCAGAACCAAGTAATGCAATAGTTCTTACATGTTTCAATCCTTTCACAAGCAAAATAGCTACTGCCGTGATCAATGGAATAAGTATCAGTAATGAAAGATTCATATTATAATATCAACTTAAATAATCTTGTTCATCTTCAAATTGTCAAATCAGCACATCATCAAATCATTTTTACTTCCACAAATACAAGAACACAACTGCCAATGCAACAATACCTCCGAAGAAATAAATGGCATAACTCTGCACTTTACCAGACTGTATGCCTTTTATAAAACCGGAAACTGATGCTGTTGTATTAGCAATTCCATTCATCAGTCCATCAACAATGTTTTTGTCGATCCACGCTGCGGGGCGACCAATGAGATTAAAAATTATTTTCTGAGTGATGAAAAGATAGATCTCATCAATATAAAATTTCTTATATGCTGCTTTATACAAACCACCCAACGATTGAGATACCTTTTCAGCTTTGGTGCTTTCTTTTTTATACATCCACATTGCCAATAAAATTCCAATGATCCCAAATGCAACAGGCGCAATAGAAAACATAGGATCAAAATGAGATTCTAATGTTGTTCTGTCTGATGAAACATATTCACCAAATGGAATGAAACCTGCTATAACAGAACAAAGAGCCAGGATAATTAAAGGGAATTTCATTGAGAAAGGTGCTTCCCCATGATGATTATGTACTTCAGTTTGTTTATTCCAGAAAATAGAAAAGTATAACCGGAACATATAAAATGCAGTAAGACCAGAAGTGAACAATGCAACTCCGTAAACTATTTTATTGGAATTGTATGCGGCCAGTAAAATTTCTTCTTTGCTAAAGAACCCTGCAAATGGAGGAATACCGGCAATTGCTAAACAGGCAACAAGAAAACTAAGATTTGTGATCGGCAAATACTTTCTTAAGCCGCCCATATCCTTCATTTCATTGCTATGAATAAAATGAATGACAACACCAGCGCCAAGGAATAATAATGATTTAAAGAAAGCATGAGTGAACAAATGGAACATTGAAGCGGTGTAACCCAAACCATTTTCACCGCCATTCCCAGAAACACCCAAAGCAAACATCATATAGCCGATCTGAGACATAGTGGAATAGGCCAGTACTCTTTTAATATCCGTTTGCGTACAGGCAATGATGGCTGCAAGAAATGCAGAAACGATCCCGACAACTGTAACAATACCTAATGACACAGGAGTAAGTGTGAACAGCGGAAATAATCTTGCAACGAGATAAACACCAGCAACAACCATTGTTGCAGCATGTATCAAGGCAGAAACAGGAGTGGGGCCTTCCATTGCATCAGGTAACCAGATATGCAATGGAAACATTGCTGATTTACCAGCGCCGCCGATAAATACCAATGTTAATCCCCAGGTCAATGCACTAACTCCAACAAACGACGCAGTAGTGATTGCAAGAAATTGAGACGACTGTTGTGATGTTAAATTTTCGATCAGCGTTTTGAAATCAAGCGTTTCTCCATAGAAAGCAAGTATCAAAATACCGATAAGAAAACCAAGATCTGCAAACCGTGTAACAATAAAAGCTTTTTTTGAAGCAGCAACTGCAGAGGGTTTGTCGTAATAATAACCGATTAGTAAGTAAGAGGATACACCCACCAGCTCCCAAAACATATATATCTGGAAAAGATTGCTGGAAACAACCAATCCCAGCATCGAAAAAGTAAACAAACCAAGAAACGCATAATAAGTTGGAAACCTTTCTTCACCTTTCATATAACCCAAGCTAAAAATGTGAACCATCAGTGAAACAAATGTTACCACTACCAGCATCATAACAGAGATGGGATCGAGAATAATGCCCATATCAATGCTAACGTTTTCAGAAAAGGATAACCAGGTAAATTTGATTGCAGTTATCGTTTGATAAGAATCTCCAACTTTTCCATCAACAAAAAAATAATTATAAGCAGTATATAATGATAGCACAGCAGAAACAAGCAATAACCCTGTTCCAATAATTCCAGAAGAATTTTTCAAATACCTTCTTCCGAATATCCCAAGCAACAAAAAGCCGGCAAGCGGCAGAAGGGGAATCAGTGTTATGTATGATGAATAATTCATTAACTCAATTAAAATGCTCAATATTCAATTCTCAATTTTCAATGCTCATTAACTTCACTTCTCGGTTTCTTCAAGTTTATCGATTCCTCAAAGCCCCCTTTAGGGGGCTTGGGGGTTAATATTTCATTTCTTCGGCGGTTTCTACATCAATCGACCGGTGGCTGCGGTAGAGATTAATGATAATGGCTATTGCCACCGCTGCTTCCGCTGCTGCGATCGTAATAATAAATATGGTGAAAAAAATGCCGTCGAGCTTGTCTGGATACAGGTACTTGTTAAATACCACAAAATTTATGTTCACACTATTCAATATCAACTCAACTGACATCAGCATTGTGATCATATTACGACGTGTAAACAAACCGTACATGCCGATAAAAAATAAAGCCGTGCTTACAAATAGAAAATGTGATATAGGGATGTCAGTCATAAACCTTCAACTATTTCTTTTTCTTTTAAATTTCCAATATTGCCCTGCTTTTGTTCTTTTGTTTCTGTTGAAGAAACTCCAGCAGGAACTTTTATTGCGATCACAATACAACCAACCATTGCTGCTAATAATAAAATGCTCACCACTTCAAAGGGCAATGCATAGCCATTTTCACCCGTTGCCAGCATTTGGTTACCGATCTTACTTACACTCCAGTCAAAACTTTTATCACCTGCTTTAAAATCATTCTTATAAATAAGAAAATAGGTCAATGCAAAGCCGGAAAGAACTGCTAGTACTGATGCAATGCCTCTCATCATCGGCGGTCTTAGCATTTCTTTGCCGGATTGCTGGGTAAGAAAAATTGAAAAGATGATGAGTACCACAATGCCACCGACATACACTACAATCTGTACGGCTGCTATGAATTCAACTTCTAACCAGAAATATAAACCGGCAATGCCGATCAATGAAAACAACAACCAGATAGCAGAGCGGAAGATCTTTGTTGTAGTAACAGAAAGAATTGCCGTACCTAATATAAAGGCTGCTAAAATGTAAAAGATTATTTGTGATGCAGTCATAGCCTCATCCCTCGTTCCCTTCTCCTTCAGAGAAGGGAGGCCGGGCTTTTGGTTTTTTATTTATCTA
>DATDCP010000043.1:0-7101 GCA_036524255.1 Chitinophagaceae bacterium | reverse complement strand
TCAATCCGCTACAGCAAGGACTTTTTGGAAAACTGAAAGGAATAATGGGATCATCAGTGTTCACGAAATTCCTGGGATTAAAACCTTCAGGCACTGGCATTTTGGGTAATGCATTAAGTCATCTTTTCTTCTGAGAAGATATAAGTAATGAACACAAAACCACTTGTCTTTTTTTAATAATGGGGGGGTAAGATATACGCTTACTTATTGCTCTTTTTATCGTAATTTTTGCGCCGCTGAAAGCCTTGGTAAATAAAGTGAAGCTGAGCTACAAAACAATATTGTGTAACAGCTTGTTTAATTTAAAAATCAAATTCAAAAAAATAAGAATGAAAAGAAATCATTTTTTATCATTAGCCTTGCTTGTGATTATCCTTGCAGCTTGTTCCTCCTCTAAACAAACCGCAGGAGTATGGGTAAACAAAGAAAAAATAGAAGGAAAATCGTATAGCAATTTTTTTGTGGTTGTTATGACCGCTGATATTGAGGCAAGAGTGAAACTTGAAAATGATTTGGCAGCAACAATCACTTCGAGAGGTCATAAAGCAATAAAGAGTTATGAAGTATTACCTGCAGATCTAAAAGATCCTAAACCACCTGCAGTAGAAGATCTAATTACAAAAATAAAAGAAAGCGATTGTGATGCTGTTTTCCTTACCTCCTTATTAGATAAAACTGAAGGTGTGGGGTATACTGCAGGAGGTACTCAATATACCATGCAGACTGATTATTCATGGGGCCTGACTTTTTATGGGTATTACACTCACTATTACTCTACAATAACTACTTCCGGATATTATTCAACTGACAAGACCTATATTATGCAGAGTAATTTATTTGATAGGGCTTCGCAAGAAAAGATGTTTGCTATCCAATCGGAAATATTTAATCCATCTTCTTTAGCAAGTTTCAGCAGGACGTATATATCCACGTTGATGAAACAATTAGGTAAAGCAAAGTTGTTGAAAAAATAAAACGCAAATTCCAGGCTTTTAATTTTTTAAAAAATTTAATTATGCCAAAACCAACAATACGCAAATGGTGGGTAACGATGATCCAGGGAATTGTACTGATCATCCTAAGCATTTATGTTTTTAATAACCCCCTAAATGCACTGAAGGGTATCTCTGTTTGGATCGGCGTATTGATATTATTTACCGGTCTTGTTGGAATATTCTCATGGATGTCAGCTGATCGTGATAAAAAAGAACAGTCTTCTCTTTTATGGAGTTTCCTTACGATCGTATTTGGAATAGTAATGTTGCTGAATTTATTTACAACGACAAGAATTGTTGAGATACTCTTTGGATTATGGATGGTTTTTTTGGGGTTACATTTTATTGAACAAGGAATAGTATTCATGAAGCATCAGTCCTTGCGGTGGGTAACTGTTATTGCCGGAGTTCTATGTTTGCTGCCGGCTGTTGTATTGATCTTTAATCTTGGCACTGGTATCGGCGCCAGTCTTTTTATAGGAGTGCAACTACTTCTGGGCGGTGTTGCTTTAATAATTATTTCTTTTTTTAGAAAAGAAATGGCTAACAGAATTGGCAGAGTCGGTTATTAGAATTCAAATTGATTTGAAATATATTTTTTAAAGTAACGGTCATCATTTTGTTGACCGTTTTTTTAGAAATGATCACTGCTGAATAAGTTTTGTTTATTTTCCTTTTAGCAACTGTTCATCAGTCATGGATGAAAGCGGTGGATTTTGAACAGTATTATCATCTTCATATTGAACATCTACTCTTAAGCCTTTTAGGCCGACTACACCTTGTAATTCTTCAAGATCATGATACTCGATGCCGGGTTTTAGTAATTTTTGATTTTGTAAAAATTCAATGTACTCCGCATATTCCTCGGCATCTTTTGGCTGGCTGTATACAATGGAAACCTTACCAGGTTGCGTAAATCTTTCATTCGTATCTTTTATTCGAACCTTGTCAATTCTTTTTTTAATGATCTCGTACCGGATGTTACCGGCGCCATCCACATCAAATTTTCTTTCATCTGCACGGAAACTTATTGAGATCGGTGTACTATGTGCAAGGATCAATTGTGTTGTTTTCATTGGATGGCTAAGTTGCTTACACAATTCATTGGTAAGACGTGATGCTTTCGCCAACGTGGTCAATTGCCACATCTTCATATTACGCAGGTAAAGCTCATCAAATTTTTTCCTGGGCGAAAGTGCCTGGCCAATGTAAATATTGAACTCCACCCCATCAGTTACATAACGTTCAAAATAATGGGGGAAGATCTGTTGAACAGATACCTGTTCCCGGTCCACAAACCGGCTCACTTGTTCATTTATATTCGCTATGCTTTCTTCAAATTCCTTCCGGTGATGGTAGATCATCCCGATATTTTTATCAAGAGCAGCGAAATAGCCATCAATATCTTTTTGGATCGCTGGAGCCGTTCCTTTCAGGTGCTTGAAAATTGAACCCACCTGGTTTTGCAAAAAATCGTGAATGATCGTTTCCTCATCATTCTGTAATACATCACTTGCAGCAGAAATATGTTTGTCTATTTTAAATTGCACTTCCTGCAACAAAGGAAATGGCATTGTGTCCTGCGCTTTTTTAATAACTGAAGCGGCCATTTGTAATTGTTCGATAAAATCAAGCTGGATAGATTGTGATCTTTCTACAGATGAATTGCGAATATCTATAGCGCCATATAAAGGATAGACAGATTCAAATGCTATTCTTTCAGGTTTCGGATCTTTTCCTTGTTGTTTTTGTATTATATAGTTATAGGCTGCTTCAGTGAATTTCCATTCCACCGATGGTTGCACTGCAGTAAATTGTTCTTTAATTACTTTATCGATCTGGTTGTCCAAAGACTCGGCGCTTTTTTCAATAGCACGGGTAAACAGGGGGATTGCAACATCAAGCTTTCCAATATGTTTATAGTTAAGTTTTCCTTCATGATCTGAACCGATCTCAAGAATGCCCCACAAGTCTCCGTAATGTTTCAGCGGCGCCAATATCAAACTGCGATACCCCTGGTCAAAATAAAAACCGAGATAGTCTATTTCATTTACTCTTTCTTCATCGATCTTTTCATAGATAATAGGCTTATCAGTTCCCATGAATAATTCGCGACAACAATCATTTACACTGTCTCTTTCCATTACCGCTTTATAATGCTTAAATAAAAGGCTATTGCTGTTATGTAATTCAGAAAAAACAAAGTGACCATTCACTTTAAAAAACGGGGTGATGCCGATTCTTATATCTTTTAAACCGATAAGCGATTGAACCAGGTCCTGTAACTTATGATAAACTACTCCTTCGGAAAATGCATTAAGATTCAGTAGTTCAGATTTCATTTGTGAGATCACTTCTGTTTCTGTCACATCGATCACACGGCCAATAACAATTCCTTCGAACACAAATTGATCGATAGGGATATTATGTTGTAGTTGTTCTAATGATAAGAGACCATGATCTTTTTTATTGATAAAGTCTTCAGGTATCGGCAAATGACTTCCGGTATATTTTACATCAATATACCTTGTATCTAATTGCAGTTCCATATATTTTACCAAACCCGAATGAGGATCATGATAAGGATGTGTTGACGAAACAAATTCCGGAGTATGATAATTGCAATATTTTTTCAGAATAAGATTATACGCACCGATCAACCGGTCATGTTCAACGTCTTTCCCTGCTTCACTATCAGGAATTTTTATATTTTTTGTTCCCGGCTCTATAAACAATAAATTAAAAAGGCGGGAAGTATAAATAGTAGTGTAAGAAAACGGAAGGCCAACAGAAAAGATCATTTCATGTTCACTGGCAGTAGGAGGGAAAATAATACTAAGCAACATTTCCATCCATTCCCGATGTGTTTCTAATATCCCAAGATCTTCGATTGGATTTTCTAATTCAGGATGTTGGTGAGCATAATCTAAGATACCGGAATAGAGTTTTTTTACTCCAGCAGATGAGCCATGATGCAGGGCTCTTTTAAGCACGGCAAGCAACGGTTGAAAAGACACCCTGCTTTGATAATGTATGGTTGTATAATTTGTTTTCGTCTCCATTTTTTAGTTATAATAGTTATTCATGGAAAACGAGAAGGTTTATAAGGGACCGGATACGAAACGTAAATTTAGCAAATGCTGCTTAGTTCTGCTGATTTATTAATAAGCACCTATTATTTTAATGCCGGTGATATAACTGTCGTAAAATAACGACAAACTGGTCTTACACCACATTGTTCACACTTTGGATTTCTTGCAACGCATATATAACGTCCATGAAGGATAAGCCAATGATGAGCTTTATGAATTAATTCTTTTGGAAAATTTTTCACCAACTCTTTTTCTACTGCAAATGGAGTTTTTGTGGTATTGGGAACAAGCCCGATCCTCTTACTAACACGAAATACATGTGTATCCACCGCCATGTTAGGTTGTTTGTCAACAACTGATGTAACAACGTTTGCTGTTTTTCTTCCTACACCTGGTAATTGGATCAATTCATCAATGGTCATTGGAATTTTCCCATCAAATTTTTCCATCACCATCCTGGCCATGCCGATCAAATGCTTTGTTTTATTATTTGGATAAGAAATGCTTTTTATAAAAGGAAACAGTTCATCAAAATCTGTTTTGCTAAGTGAGGCAACATTAGGAAATCTTTTGAAAATTGCTGGTGTTGTCATATTCACTCTTTTATCCGTGCACTGCGCAGAGAGTATTACTGCTACGATCAATTCATAAGGATCTTCATACTCTAATTCGGTCTCAGCTTCAGGTAAATGCGTTTGAAAATAATCAATCACGAAATCGTAACGTTCTTTTTTGGTCATGCTTAACCCCCTGTCTCCCTAAGGGGAAACTTAGTTTATTATATTTCTTATTACAATGATATTAAAAAAGTTCGGGTTATGTTGCCTTGTGCGATGCAAACCCCTTTAGGGGTTTGGGCAAATAAAAAAGCATCACAACAATTAAGTTATGATGCTAATAAATTGTTTGGATCCTTAAACTGTTTGCTCAGTTTTCTCCTTAGCGTAATTCAAAACTTTCAACACTACTTCAGTACGTGGTGATTCTTTGATCTTGTCTAACCGCTGCATAGAAGTTTTAAGTACAGTAAGCTTTTCACGTAGTGACCAGCTTTTCTTTAACGCTTCTTCAATAGCGGTAGTTTGCTCGGGAGTTGTCTCCTTGTACAAATACAATAAAAGATCCTCAGGGGTAAAGTTTGTCATTGGCAATCCAATTAATGTCCTAAAATTTTGTGTCCTTAAAAAAAGAGAATTCGAAACGTCCGCTATTAAAACGGACCATAGGTTGCCATATTGTGCCGGATCTGCTTATTTATTCTTCACAACGGGTTTTTCCTGTACCAGGAAAATGTCCTCATTCTCCCTTTTCATCAAATAATTCTCACGGGCATATTTCTCTATTGTAGCCGGGTTTGTCCTAAGTTGTTCAGCCTCAATTGATTCCTTTGCTATTTCCTTCTGATACCATGCCTTGCTGATCTGTAATTCCCTTAGCTCACGACGATGCTCCATTTGGGTAAAAACATCTCTGGGATCAAAAAATAGTATCCATACTATAAAGGCAGATACTGAAAGAAAATACTTGTTTTTTAACCAGGCTGGAATCAGGTTTAGGTATTTCATAAGAAGTTGTAAGTTTTATGTCATAAGTTTTAAGTGATAAACTTAAAACCTACTACTTATTACTATCGACTTTACTTTCCAAATTTAATCTTTCCCTTCGGATAAATCGCAGACATACCCAGCAATTCTTCAATTCTTATCAACTGGTTATATTTTGCCATTCGATCTGTTCTTGATGCACTACCCGTTTTTATTTGTCCGCAATTCAGTGCAACCGCCAGGTCAGCGATCGTTGTATCTTCCGTCTCACCACTGCGATGACTCATGATCGTATTGTATCCGTTATGTTGTGCTAATGTAACGGCGTTTATCGTTTCAGTTATTGTACCGATCTGGTTCACCTTTACAAGCAATGCATTGGCGATCCCTTTATCAATTCCCTCTTGCAATCTTGTTACGTTTGTTACAAACAGGTCATCACCCACTAACTGGCATTTATCGCCTACGGTTTTAGTCAGGAATTTCCAGCCATCCCAGTCATCTTCCGCCATACCGTCTTCAATAGAAGCAATTGGATATTGTTTCACCCATTTTTCCCAATACTTCACCAACTGTTCACTCGTCATCTCCTTGCCACTGCTTTTATGAAAAACATATTTTTTCTTTTTGCTATTCCATAGCTCACTATTGGCTGCATCCATTGCAATTACAATTTGTGAACCTGTTTTATATCCTGCGGCATCAATCGCTGTCAATACTGTTTCAATTGCTTCTTCATTTGACTGGATGTTTGGAGCAAATCCGCCTTCATCACCCACATTGGTACTGAATCCTTTTTTCTTCAACACTGTTTTTAATGCATGAAAAATTTCTACGCCCCAGCGCAAGCCTTCACTAAAGCTAGATGCACCAACAGGCATTACCATAAATTCCTGGAAATCGATCTTGTTATCAGCATGTGCACCACCATTCAGGATATTCATCATCGGTATAGGCAACGTCTTTGCATTAGTACCACCGATATAGCGATACAATGGAAGTGAGGCTTCTTCGGCAGCAGCTTTTGCAACAGCCATACTTACAGCAAGCATTGCATTTGCTCCCAGCTTTCCTTTATTATTACTGCCGTCGAGTTGTATCATCATTTCATCAATACCTGTTTGATCGGCCACATCATTTCCGATCAATACAGGGGCAATTTTATCATTTACATTTTTAACTGCTTTCAATACTCCTTTACCCGCATAAATTTTTTTATCATCATCACGAAGTTCCACGGCTTCATGTATACCGGTACTTGCACCGCTTGGTACTGCGGCACGGCCCAATGCACCTTCATCTGTCAATACATCTACTTCAACAGTAGGATTACCTCTTGAATCTAATATCTGTCTTGCAAAAATTTCGGAAATGTAACTCATGATTTAGTTTATGGTTTTTTGTTTGTAGTTTATAGTTATGTTATCAGCTTTGAATCATAATTAGGCTTCTGTTGCGTCGCACTCTTGT
>DATDCP010000042.1:0-3822 GCA_036524255.1 Chitinophagaceae bacterium | reverse complement strand
GGTATTGTTGTCGGCTTAATCAGCAAATCACATTTAAGTGTCAGCGGACCGGCTGCTGGTCTCACAGCTATTTCTGCCGGTGCTATCACCGAACTTGGCAGTCTTCAAATATTTTTTCTTTCAGTAGCCGTTGCCGGCGTCATTCAACTATTATTGGGAGTTTTTAAACTCGGAGGCTTTACACATTTTATTCCTTCAGCGGTTATTAAAGGAATGTTAGCTGCTATTGGAATTATTCTTATTGCAAAACAAATTCCTCTGTTACTTGGTTATGATGAAGCTTCATTCTGGACAAAAGAGTTGTTCAACGTCATTACATTCCAGAATGCTTTCAGCCATGTAAAGAACATTTACCAACATACATCAAAGGGTGCAATTGTTATTGCTATTGCCTCACTCGCATTGCTTATAATTTGGAAAAGAACAATAGCAAAGAAAGTTCCGTTCATCCCTACTTCTTTTCTTGTTGTTGTTTTCGGAACCTTTCTTGCCTTTTTATTTCAGCAATTCATACCATCATTGGCATTAAAGCCACAACAATTCGTCAATCTTCCATCGAATTTATTTTCTGAAGTAAAATTTCCTGACTATCGGTCTGTTTTCAGCAATACTGATATTATAAAAAACGCCGTTATCATTTGTATCGTTGCTACACTTGAAACATTGCTAAGCGTTGAAGCCATTGATAAAATTGATCTCTATAACCGCATTACTCCTCAAAATCGTGAATTGGTTGCGCAGGGAACCGGCAACTTTCTTAGCGGAATTCTTGGTGGCTTGCCAATTACAGCTGTTATCGTAAGAAGTTCTGCCAATGCTGAAGCTGATGCAAGAACAAAACTTTCTGCCATCTTTCACGGCATCTGGTTACTGGTACTTGTGTTTTTCGCGGCATCTATGCTGAATATGATCCCTTATTGTGTGCTCGCTGTTATTCTTATTCGAACAGGTTATAATCTTGCAAAGCCACGCATGATCACTGCAGTTTATAAATTGGGCAAAGAACAGTTTCTCCCATTTATTGTAACTATTGTTGCGATGTTATTTACTGATTTGCTGGTCGGCGTTGGTATTGGCATAGCCTATTCCTGTTATTTTATTTTTAAGAATACATACAAAGCAGGTTATACATTAGAGACAAAAGCAGAAGGACATATCACACACTATTATTTTAACCTGGCCATCAATGTAAGTTTTATCAATAAAAAAAGGATCAAGGATCAGTTAGAAAAAATTCCTAATTATTCAGTGGTTCATATTGAAGGGGCGCACAGTGTTTATATTGATTATGATGTGTCAGAAATAATAAATGAGTTCAAAACAAAAGCAAAACATAAGCATATTGAGTTACATTTATCTGGCATCCCGGAAGTAGAAACAATCAGTGCACATTAAAAATTTATTATGCGACTAACTTCCTTTCCTTTTCAAACCGTAGACTGGTCATCCATCCTCAGGGAAGAACATAGTGGTGAAACCGGCCTTGCTTATTGGCAGGTTTTTATGATGGGTGAAATACGTATAAGAAAAGTAGAATATTCCACAGGTTATAAAGCTGATCATTGGTGTAAGAAAGGCCATATTATTCTTTGCACTGAAGGAGAAATGGACACAGAATTGGATGATGGCCGTATCATGAAACTCACAGCAGGGATGACATATTTTGTTGGTGATGATTGTGAGGCACACAGTACATCGACAAAAAATGGCTGTAAGCTTTTTATCGTTGATTAATTTATTTTTTGCCGCCGGGCTCAAACTATTTTTAAAATCTTATTTTTAGTTAAACATCACTATTATGCAAGTAATAAAGCGATTGCTTTTCCCCTGCCTGATCTTTACATGCACTTCAATCACTGCTCAACAAATAGATGAAACATATAACAAGAAAATAAGAGAATACACAACCGATCCGAAGTTCTTGCCTTCTTCGGTGCTTAATCTTGTTGATGATCCTAATGTGCCGTCACCAAGAAAATTCTTTGGCGATATCATCGGAGCACCTGGCATAATGCACCGGACAACAGAAATCTACAATTACTATAATGAGCTTACTAAAACCTCACCATATATTTCTATGAAACAGGTAGGCACTACTGAAGAAGGCCGGCCTATTCAACTTATAATAATAGGAAATGAAGATGCAATGAAACGGATGGATCATTATAAAAAGCAACTAGAATTGCTTGCTGATCCGAGAAAAATAAATGAAACTGATGTAAACAAGATAATCAACGATTCCAAACCAGTTTTTTACCTGAATGGAGGTCTTCATTCTCCGGAAATGGGTTCGCCGGAAATGTTGATGGAACTTGCATACAGGCTGATCACCAGTCAGGCAGATGAAATAAAAAACATCAGAAATAATATTATTGTTGTTATCAACCCGGTTTCAGAACCAGACGGAAGAGACAAACAGGTAGATTGGTATTACCGCTATTCCAAATCAAGAAAAGAATTTGATGATGGGTATAAAAAATCACCTCCTTATTGGGGTAAATATGTTTACCATGACAATAACCGTGATGGCATCCAGATTTCGCAGGCTTTGACAAAAGCTATTTTCAAGGGGTTTTTTGAATGGCATCCAACGGTTATGCTCGACTTGCATGAATCTGTTCCGCTTATTTATATGTCAACCGGAACCGGGCCGTACAATGAAACTATTGATCCGATTACAATCGGCGAATGGCAGGTGATGGCCAATCATGATATCACTTCTCTCGCTGCACAAGGATTGCCCGGTGCTTTTACCTGGGCATTTTATGACGGCTGGTATCCGGGCTATGGCATTTGGATTGCCAATAATCATAATTCAATTGGCCGCTTTTATGAAACCTTTGGAAATGCAGGTGCAAATACTTTTATGAGAGATCTTTCTGAGCAACGGTATGCCGGTGATCTGGTAACCAATAAAGAATGGTATAGGCCCGATCCGGCAACTCCATTGGTCAACTGGTCATCACGAAATAATATTAACTATATGCAGGCCGGTGTACTGGCATCGCTCACTTATACAGCAGATAATGGTAAAACTCTGCTTCAGAATTTTTATCAGAAAGGATTGAACAACCTGAAAAAAGGGTTGAACGATAAACCTCGTGCATTCGTAATACCGGACAAACAACATGACCCCGCAATGGCCGCATACCTGGTTAACCAGTTGCGTGGACAGCAAATTGAAGTGCATCGTGCAGAGAAAGGAAAAAATAAAGGAGACTATGTTATCCTATTGAATCAACCTTACCGGAGTCTTGCCGTATCGCTGCTAACCAAACAAAATTTTCCAAAGGAAGCAAAATTTCCGCCTTATGATGATATTGCGTGGACACTTGGTTTATTATATGGCGTGGATGTGAAAGCAGAAGACAGCGTAAAATATGCGATCGAAGATCTGAAGTTGATTACGGAAGAAGTTAAGTATTCCGGCAAGCTGGCTGGCAATGGAAATAATTATCTGATAAACTACAAAGCCCAGAATACGGTTTTGCCGGCATTGTACTGGTTGAAAAAAAATATTCCGAATTCCAGAGCGTTCGTGCTGGATACCATTCTTTCACTAAAAGAATTGAAAGATACTTTTGCTGCGGGATCTGTTTTGATAAAAGGACTTACAGCTGAGCAGGGAGAAAAACTGGCTACAGAATTTAGCCTCGATCTGCAGGCACTTAAAACTGATCCTTCCGTAAAGCAACATGAAGTTACATTACCCAAAGTGGCTATTTATCATACATGGATTGACACACAGGATGAAGGATGGGCAAGATTCACTTTTGATCAAAGAGGAATTCCATTTACATCAATCAGCAAGGATGATCTTAA
>DATDCP010000041.1:0-7146 GCA_036524255.1 Chitinophagaceae bacterium | reverse complement strand
TTCTGTTTTTCTCAAGACGATTTTTCTCTATATTTGCAGCCCCAATCCCGATAGGGATCAGGAGATTCCCCTTTAGCTCAGTTGGTTAGAGCATCTGACTGTTAATCAGAGGGTCGTTGGTTCAAGTCCAACAGGGGGAGCGAAATAAAAGGCTGACACTTGTCGGCCTTTTTATTTTATTTTTTCCTACATCAAAATGTATCGAGGTGAAATAAAATTCAAAAGATCACCTGATCAAAACAGCAGTTCCCTTTTCTTGTTTGGGTGTTTCTCCTTCAAATTGATATTGACACATCCATACAAATACCCCACTATTTTGGGGTAGTCCTTTATACACTCCATTCCATCCGCGGTTTAAGTCTGTTGTCTCAAAAACTAATTCGCCCCAGCGATTATATATCCAAAATTTATATTGAACCACATCACCAAGCAGTATTGGTTTTAGCAAATCATTCTTACCATCAGTATTCGGAGTAAAACCTGTTGGCATAAAAAATCCTTTCAGACATTCCTTTTGATTAACTATGATACTATCTTTTCCAAAACAACCATTACCATCTTTCACCCTTAACCAGTAAAGCCCGGGTTGTTTTATAATGATAGAAGATGAAAGACTGCCATTGCTCCATGTATATTGATTAAAACCTGCTGTAGTTTTTAATTGCAGATCGCCATAAGAACAAATTGCAGTATCAGGACCAAGAAAGTTTGCTGGCAATGCAAGCATCTGCGAGATCATCGTTGTATCACCGCCTTTGCAACCATTGTTATCAATTACTGAAACAGAATACTGATCAATATTACTAACAGTGATCGATTGGGAATTGCTACCGGTATTCCAGCTATAGCTAACATAACCGGAGCCTGCATCCAAAACCCTGGTATCGCCAACACAAAGAGTTGGATCCTGATTAAGAGAGATTACAGGAAGTTCCCACAATTTTGTGATCATTAATGTATCAAAGGACTTACAACCCTCAGTTGTAATACCAACGATCGAATAAGTCCCGGTTGAATTAGCATAAAACTGTTGTGTATTCATTCCATTATTCCATTGATATTGACTAAAGCCGGTCCCGGCATTCATCAATAAGCTATCTCCTATACAAATAGCGGTGTCCGCTCCAAGATCGATCTTTGGTGAATAATAAACAGTAACATTAAGCGTATCAAAAGCAAAACAACCAGGTGTCTTTTCCGCCATGATCGTATACGTCGTATCAACAGCAGGATTGACAATGACCTGTTGCAAATTTGCAGCGCTAATGTTATAATTGGGCGACCATGTATAGTTCAAAAATCCGGAAGTTGCCTGTAACCAGAGTGTATCTGAATTACATTTTATTCTGTCTGGCCCTATGTCAATCACAGGATTAAAAGCACTGATTACAATTGTATCAAAATAACTGTTACCACAAAAATCAGTTGTTTGTACCCAAAAGGTTCCCGGCGTATTGACAGTAAATAAAGAATCTGTACTACCATTTCGCCATAAATAAGTTGCAAAATTATTTCCCGCATGCAGCACAAGGCTTTGCTGATTACACAGCGCAGTGTCATTGCCAATATTTACCGGTTCAGGAGCTCTTAGTATGCTAATATTTATTGAATCCACAGGCGATAAATTGCAGGCAGGTCCTGGCAATAAAGCATAAAGCTTACCCTGCCAGTTGATATTTCTGAACCAAATTTGAATTGAGGTGTCGTTTAAAATTTTCACACTATCAATAGCACTATTACCGATCTGCCACTGCACTGTAGCTCCACATTGCGCATTCTTAAATGCTGTAAAGGTTATTGAAGAAGAAGCCCCGCAAATAACCGGGTTGCCGTGGATTTTTATTGTATCACAATAATTTCTTTGAATGCAAAGATCGAGAGTACTTGAAGTAAGTGTATCTGACAATTTGATTGTTTGCTGGACAGGAATCACTTTATTGGGTTCATTGGGATCGATATAATAGTATGTGGGGTCTTCAATTATATTCAATGGAAGAAAACTCAGAAGCAGTGTGTCCGTTCCCAGGCACAAAGAGGAAGTATCACTGTTATGCATTTTTCTGAACTCGATATAGCTTTTTACTGCAGGTTCCGACTGGAAATATGACTGTATATAAGCATGACCGTTATCTTTTAAAAAAACAAATCCATTATTACCGGGCATTCCGACATCTCTATAGTGTGACACTCGCTGCTTTTGAAACTGTTTATTATTGAAAGCTCCAAAAAAAATATTGCCGTCATAGCCGCCTTGAAATTCAAGGACAGATATTAATCCTTTTCCTGATTCATCAATTTGCAGAACATTGTTGTAATAATTTGTATGGAGATTTGAACTAATTGTATAAGCATCTAGCAGGTTAAAAGCGTTATCAAATTCAATCACGCCAAAATGATCTACAATTGGTGTTTGATTTATAAGATCAGAGAAGAGCTTACCATAAAATAGGAAATGCCCATTCGACAAATGAACAAATTTGTTTGCCCAGGTAAAATTCTTTGCAAATTCGATATTAGCGTTTGCATAAGATGGCCTGAAAAATCTTTTACTGATCAGGTTGCCATTGTTATAATCCAACGTAAAAAAATTCACTGCCGCCGATGTTTGCGGATTATTTGTACCATGACTTAAACCAACAAGAATGATTTCGCCGTTTTGAACAAAAGCACTAACGCCATCAGCACCAAAACGATAAGAACCATCAAATCCATAATTTTTAAAATTGGCATCCCACATGAGTTGGCCAGTGCTATTCAACCTGATCACTGTTTCCACCCTTCCGGCGGAATAACTGGAGCTAGTGGTACCGGCAAGGATAACATCCCCGTTTAATCCGTCCGCTGCACTTTCAATATATATGGTGAATGTACCCAATGAACTATTTATCATGCTTATGGTGCTCTTCATAACACTCTGCCAGGTCAAAGTGCCGGTACTTGTTAATCGGTAAACCGCAGTTGAATAAGCATTGTTATTCCCATCAAGGCTGATTACGCTTGAACAAATAATATCATGATTAGGAAGTTCAAAAGCACGGAGCATAGCGTTAGAACTAAAACTTGTTGCAGTTGCGGCCTCAAATTGTTTGATCCATTGAATCTCCCCATTTTTATTCAATTTAATGAGCAAGCCGTATCCAACCCACCATGGATTGGGCAACAGTGTGGTGTCATGTAATAATGCGGGTATTAATACACCATCGTCATAGGTCTTAGTCACTGATTGCACATACAACCATCCATTGGTAATACCAAGCAATCGCCTGAACGATGTATCCTCGCAAGTAGCAGCTGAAGATCTATTGCTGTTGCCTTCATTAATATTAAAAGACTGAAAGTTTGGGAGTAAATTTTGAATCGATGTTTGTAAGGACGACCCTTTATCAAAAATTAAGTTGGCTGGAATACGGACACCGGGACTTTGAGAATTATGATTTGTTTGTATTGATGAATGTTGACCAGCTGCTGTTAAGATTGAATCGATGAAAAGCTTGCGGGCATTTTTATTATCGTCCTGGCCATGTACTAAATAAAAAAAACAACAGAGGAGCTCTAAAAGAACAAAATTTTTCAGTGACTTTCTCATAGAAGATGTCCGGGCTCAAGAGTCAATAAAAAGTTAATCAAGGTAAAAATTCAAGTTTATCTAAATCAGCGAAATTATGCCATTCTTCATAGCAACTGCATTTAAGTATTTAAGAAAATTGACCCTCAGTTCAATCATGAATTATTAATTGACCCGGGTCATGAAATCAGCATGAAACTGTGTAATTATTTTGATTCTTGACTTTCTTCAACTTCTCAATAAAAACCTCCTAAACTCAGGTGCTAGTAGTCACTGTATATTTATTTTCGCGGCCATTAAAACAAAAAATAAATGAACATATCCGCCCCCTTTTACCGACCTATCGTAAACATGAGTCTATTACGACTCTCAGTTATTCTTATCACTTGTGCATTTCTTTCCAGCTGTGCTTCGATTGTAAGTAAAACCAATTGGCCTGTTTCAATTGACTCCAAACCTGAAGGCGTTCATGTTTCTATTACAAATAAAAGTGGTAAAGAAGTATTTACAGGAAAAACACCCCTTGTCACAAAACTTAAATCGGGAAGCGGCTTCTTTAGCAAAGAAAGCTACACAGTAATTATGACCTATAATGGGATTGAAAAAAGAACGATCAATCTTGAGTGTTCAGTTAACGGCTGGTACTTTGGTAATCTCTTCATCGGAGGCTTGATCGGTATGTTAATTGTCGACCCTGCAACTGGTGCTATGTATAAACTTGACAGAAAGGAAGTCTATGAAGTGTTCAAAGAGGCTGGCACCAGTCAACTGAAAGTTCTTGATATAAATGATATTCCGCTTGAGTGGAAAATTAATTTAGTAGAACTATAAACAAAAGATTACTCTATGAAAACAAGTAAAGCCGCTTAATGCGGCTTTACTTTTAAATGCTGGTTTCTATTCTGAAGTTACCACGAGTTTTTCTTCTTTCTAATATTCTTTTTTTCGAAACATCCCAAATGCATAAGAGAAACGAAATCCGACAGCCTGGATGATGTGCTCAGCATTGCCATGGTCATATTCATATTTCAGGCCGAAGTTGAGTGTGTGTCCTTTTTGTCCGACTTCAAGCGCATAACCACCCTCCAGCGCTGCTGCATAACCATCACCGTAAGTAGCGTCTTCACCTTCTTTTGTCATCACAGCCCTGCAATAACCAGCTGAAGGTATAAGATAGAATCCTGCTTGCGTTTCACTGAACACATACTTGTAACCAAGTTTAATAGAGATATAGCCTTTGGATCCGGCAGTAGAAGTAAAAAAGTCTTCGTCCTTGCTCGGAAAGAATGCAAGATCCATCAACTCGATCCGGAAGCTTTGGTTGCCACTAGCCAGGGGAAAATCAAGGTAAGTAAACAAACCATAACCAAGACCGTATTTGGAAGCATCTTTACCCACCATTTTAGCAACCATGAGTTGCGAGTGTGAGGCAAACGAAAACATACAAAGGAAGCATAAGAAGATGGTGATCTTTTTCATTGCAGTTATTTGGTTAGTTAATAGTATTAACTAATATAGAAAAGTCTTGCTATCAAAAAAAGCGTACTAAAATCAAATTGATGTTCATCAATTAATTTTCCAACCTTTCCCGATCGCCGCACTGGCTCGCAACGAAACGTCCAATCACGATCCCAGGAACAAAAGGCAAAATGCAAAAAATTAAAAAACGAACCCGTACAGCTTTAGAAGATACATTTTTAGGAATAGAAAAAATTGCGGGATAACTGTTCTATCTTTTTCAAATTAAATTATGTCCTCCCTGCTAACGAGAATAAATCTCCACATTTTTTTATACCTATTATAGTAATAATACGAATTTAATGACTGCACAATAATTAGCACAGCATTTGTTATTTCATACTTACCAAAATCTACATACATCACAGTAAGATCATAAACCTTATGAAATAACAAGTAGATAGTTTATCAATAGAATTCACCTGGAGGTAGAAGACTGGATTATATAAAATGATTGGAAAAAGATTTTAGGCAGTTCAATGAAACACTCTACGTGTGCGGCGGAGAACTCGTTCTCCGCCTTTTTAATTTAAGAGCTGGATGTTCTTTCTTTTGGACAAGCAAAAGAAAGATATGCAATAGAAATATGTTTCAAATTAAAGACATACAACATCCACCCCCAAATGAAAAATGTTTAAAAGAAAATAACACAATACAAATCAGCATTGCTTGTGACTACGGTCAGTGTTATTGGATGCTTTTACAGTTACCTTCCAAAATAATTGATAGCATCGCAACCTTATGAAAAGATTGCGATTTATTTCGTTCCCCGTAAGAACATCAACCTATTTCATAACTTCTAAAAATTTTTTTATGAAATCAACAATGAAAGCCCTGGTATATGGCGGTATCGGAAAGATCGAATTGAAAGAAGTTCCGGTACCAAAGATCCAGAGGTCAACTGACGCTCTTGTCAGGATAACAAAAACCACTATCTGTGGTACCGACCTGGGCATTATAAAAGGTAAAGTGCCCACGGTGAAGCCTGGCACAACCTTAGGTCACGAAGGCGTAGGCGTTGTGGAAGAGACAGGTGCTTCAGTAAGGAATTTTAAAAAAGGTGATCATGTCATCATTTCCTGTATTACTTCCGACGGCAGCTGTGAGTATTGCAAAAAAGGGATGTATGCGCATTGCGAAGACGGCGGCTGGATACTCGGACATCTCATCAATGGTACACAAGCCGAATACGTTTGCATACCGCATGCCGACAACAGTTTGCATCATATTCCTGCAGGAGCAGATGAAGAATCATTGGTAATGCTAAGCGATATCCTGCCCACAGGGTATGAGATCGGCGTATTGAATGGCCGTGTAAAACCAGGTGACACAATTGCGATCGTAGGTTCAGGACCTATCGGCATGTCTGCTTTGCTGACCGCACAATTTTATTCGCCGGCAAGAATTTATATGATCGATCTTGATGACAACCGGCTGGCAACAGCTAAAAAATTTGGAGCTACTGATCTTATCAATTCAGCCAATGAAGACCCAGTAAAAAGGATTCTTGCAGAAACAAAAGACGGCGTGGATGTAGCCATCGAAGCTGTTGGTCTTCCTGCCACCTTTGATATTTGTCAGAACATAGTAAGACCTGGCGGCAATGTTGCCGTTATCGGTGTGCACGGACACAGTGTGGATTTTCAATTGCAGAAGCTATGGATCCAGAACATTACATTAACAACTGGTCTTGTAAACACATTCACTACACCTATGCTGTTAAAAAATGTGAGCTCGGGTAAGCTGGATCCGAAAAAACTGATCACACACCATTTTATGCTGCCGGATATACTGGAAGCATATGAAGTGTTTGGCAATGCAGGAAAAGAAAAAGCAATGAAGGTGATCATTGATGCTGAAGGCATGACCAAATCTAAGGAAGCAACCAGCAAAAAAAGAGAATTAGCAGAAGTATGATGTGATTGCGCATTCGCTCAAGATTGTTTCTATAAAAAGTAAAGTCGCACTAAGCGGCTTTACTTTCGAATCTTGCTTTCTTAATTAATTTACTTTCTTTTGCTTGTGCAAAAGAAAGTAACAAAGAAAAGCACACCGGCAATGAT
>DATDCP010000040.1:0-3968 GCA_036524255.1 Chitinophagaceae bacterium | reverse complement strand
ATGGATCTTTGCAAGGTTGTTTACGATCTGGTTAAAGCCTACAGAAACAAAATCTGCAAACTGCATTTCCATTATACTTTTAAAACCCTCGAGTGATAAACCAAGTGCTGTTCCAACAATTGCACTTTCACATAGCGGTGTATTTCTCACTCTTTCTTTTCCAAATTCTGTTAAAAACCCTTCTGTTATTTTAAATGCACCTCCGTACTCTGCGATATCTTGTCCCATCAATACAAGGTTAGGATGATGCTGCATGCTTTGTTTCAATCCTTCACTGATTGCATCGATCAAACGCAAATTGCGAGTAATGAGCGATGAGTAATGAGTTGTGGTTGAGTTATCAATAACTTTTACTGTGGTCCGTGGTCTGTGGTCTGTTGACTGAAATACATCTTCCAGCTCTTCCTCAGTATCTGGCACAATAACACTTGTATTAAAGCCGATCGCCAGTTCTCTTTCAATTTTATCTTTAAACTCGTTTTTTATTTGATCAATTATTGTTTCATTGGCAATGCCAACTGACTTTATATACTCTTCATACTTTTTCACAGGGTCTTTCAACTCCCATATCTTAAATAATTCAGGAGGAACATATTTAGTACCACTTGCTTCTTCATGTCCCCGCATTCTGAATGTCATGCATTCAATTAAATAGGGCTTTTGATTTTTGATGCAATATTCCCGTACGCCTTTGATCGTATCATAAACACCCAAAATATTATTTCCATCGATCATCACTCCTTCCATTCCATAACCCTTTGCTTTATCTACAAGACTGATGCAACGGTATTGTTCATTAACAGGAGTGCTTAAACCATACCCATTATTTTCAATAATAAAGATCACTGGCAGATCCCAAACAGCAGCCACATTCAACGCTTCATGAAAATCTCCTTCGCTTGTTCCGCCTTCACCGGTAAAGGCTACTGAAACTTTATTCTCTTTTCTAAGTTTATGTGCTAATGCTATACCATCTGCAATTGCTAATTGCGGACCAAGATGTGAGATCATGCCACAGATATGATGCGCTGCATTTCCAAAATGAAAGCTTCTTTCTCTTCCTTTACTGTATCCTTCTTTTGCTCCCTGCCATTGCATTAATAATTTATGCAGCGGCATATTCCGTGTAGTAAAAACGCCGAGGTTGCGATGAAGCGGCATGATCCATTCATCCTCCTTTAATGCCAGTGTTGCCCCTACAGCAATAGCTTCCTGGCCGATACCGCTGAACCATTTTGAAATTTTTCCCTGGCGCAATAATACCAGCATTTTTTCTTCGATCATTCGCGGCCAAAGCAATGAACGATAAAAACTTATAAGTTGTTCGCCGGATAGATCCTTGCGGTCGAAAGTCATGTTGCAAACCTATTAAATAAAGCTGTATGGGAACTTAAAATGTTAAAACAAGAATAAAAAAATGAGATGGCTTATGCAAATGAAAAAATCAGTGCATCTTATATAAAACTTTTTGCCATGAACCTGCTTTTTAAACCAGCCATAGCATTCTTTTCTTCCTGGCTCGTTCTCAGTTTTTCTTCTCTTTCATCTCATCAAACGGGAATTGAAACGCCTGAAAAAGTAAAGAACAATCCAAAGATCCAGGCTGCTATTTTGCTTGATGTAAGTAATAGCATGGATGGACTTATTGAACAGGCAAAAGCTCAACTATGGACAATGGTTAATGTAATGGGCAAAGCAACGTGTAATGGAGAAACGCCGCGAATTGAAATAGCACTTTATGAATACGGAAGAGATAATAACGATCTGCGGAAAGGATATGTAAAGCAAATAACTCCTTTTACTTCAGACCTTGATGATCTTTCACAAAAATTATTTCAGCTTACCACAAATGGTGGCGAGGAATATTGTGGCTATGTAATTCATACATCATTAAATGAGTTGAAATGGGATACAGCATCATCTAACTATAAAGTAATTTTCATATCCGGCAATGAAGATTTTTTGCAAGGGAACATTTCATACACGCTGGCTTGTACAGAAGCAAAAAAGAGAGGTGTGATCGTGAATACTATTTATTGTGGCGATCGGTTGCAGGGAATAAAAGAACATTGGAATCTTTTGGGGGAATGCGGTAACGGAAGTTTTACAAATATTAATTCTGATGCAAAACCCGAAGATATACCGACTCCTTACGATAGTACTTTAATAACATTGAATTACAAATTGAATGGGACTTATATTTACTATGGAGCGGCTGGCAGGGGTAAAAAAGAATTACAAGGCTCCATGGATGTTGCGAACTCTTCATTAAATTCTTACGCAGGTGTAAACAGGGCTGTGTCAAAAGCATCTTCAAAAACATATTATAATAGCACATGGGATCTTGTTGATGCAAAAGAAGCTGATAAAAAGGCATTGGATAAAATAGATTATAAAACATTACCAGATAGTCTGCAAAAGAAAAATAAAGCAGAGCTCGAAGCGATCATTGATCAAAAGAGCACCGAAAGAGCCGGTATCCAAAAAGAGATGCTGGATATAAATAAGAAAAGAGAAGCATTTATCGCTGAAGAAAAAATTAAAAAGGCCAAAGCCGGAAGTAATTCGCAAACATTGGAAAGTGAAGTAGAGAAAATTATTCGTGAACAGGCAACAAGATTCAATATGAAGATCGAGTAGCAAGTTAGCTAAGCCCTCCGCCGATCCTCTTTCTCCTTTTTATCGATCGCAGATGCAATAATTGATAAAATAATACTGAACAATAAAGCCCACCAGAAGCTGTCAATGGTAAATCCACTTACGATCCTGCTTGCCAGCAAAACAACCAGTGCATTAATTACAAACAAGAAAAGCCCCAATGTTACGATCGTTACAGGTAAAGTGAACAGGATCAACAATGGTCGTATAAATATATTTATAAGTGCCAGTACAATAGCAAAGCCAATAGCTGTCCAGAAATCGGTGACATGGATACCCCCCAGAAATTGAGCTAAGGCATAGGAAACCGCTGCAATAAGAAATACACGAACAAGAAAATTCATTTGAAAAATTTGAAGTAAATCTAAACAACTATCAACTCATAAAACTCATCCGGGTTCAAATATTTTTTTGCTAACTGCTGTAATTCTTCCGGCGAAACAGTCCTGATAGTATTAATAGCATTATAAAAATAATTTCCATCAAGCCCATTCAAAACATAATTCTTCCACCGGGCAATGATATGAAAAGGTCCATCCAGATCGCCAAGAATACTACCCATCATATAATTTCTGACCAACTGCATTTCATCTTCACCTACCGGTTCATCCTGCAGCCGTTTCATTTCTTTGTAGACCTCTGTTATGGCAGCTTCGCAAACATCCTTTCCTGCTTCGGTACTAATCAGCCACCCAGATTGTTGAATATGATCCTGGAGAAAACTATGAATTCCATAAGTATAACCTTTGTCTTCACGGATGTTTGACATCAATCGTGAACCAAAGTACCCGCCAAAAATATTATTCAGCACCATCACTTTTAGAAAATCCGGGTGATGACGGTTGGGAAATTCTCTTCCAATGCGGATAGAACCCTGTATACCATTTTCATCATTGGTAATCCTGAATTTTTCACCGGGTTTTTTTATTGATGAAATTTGATGAAGCGGTTTTTGAAAATTATTTCCGAACGGAAGTTTTCCAAAATGTTTATTTAGTAATTGAAAAAGCCCTGCAGGAAGTTTACCCGCGGTAAAGATGATACAATTGCCCTGCTTGTAATATTTATTATAATAAGAGATCAATTCTTCCCTGATCAACGCATCATACTCTGCATGGCTGCTGTATTTTCCGTAAGGATGTTTTTCACCATATATATAAGAATCGATCAGCCTGCCGGCAACAAACTCACTTTTTTTCAAACTGACGCTTAATCGTTGTTTCTGGTTTTGCTTAAAAATTGCAAGTTCTTCTTCGGGAAAAATAGAATCAGTAATTAATTCTTCTACGACTGGCAAAAGCTCGCCAATA